>DASRWP010000311.1:0-16713 GCA_035654535.1 Brevundimonas sp. | reverse complement strand
CGAGGATATCGTACCGCGCGTGCGGAAGGTTGATACGCAGCAGAAGCCGGCCAGGGCGTATTGGTCTGCATTGGCGCCGGCCAGACTGTACCCGCTGTAAGTGATCCCGACGTCAGCGCCCGCAGCCGCGGAATCGAACGTCGCGCTCGCATTCGGGCCCGCCACCAGCGACACGCCTGTGGGCAGCCCCGAGACCGCTGTGGTCCTGAAGCCGTTGAGGGTCGTCGCCGTCGTGCCGTCAAAGGCCCGGCCGCCGTCGGGGAACAGCAGCATCCGCTGCTTCAGAGCGGCCCCCTCCGTCAACGTGAAACGGGTCGAGAAGTCCGACGGCGCCGCGTAGGAAACCGGATTGTAGTTGATCGTCACCGGCGCCTTGGTGACCGTGACCTTGGGCGCCAGCGGGCTGAATATGATGGTGCCGCCGCCCACGCCGGGCCCGGATCCATCGGCCCCGGCGATCAGCGTCAGGCCGACCGGGAGACCGAGGCTCTGGGCGGGAATGGTGCTGCCCCGCGTCAGGGTGATCGCGGCGTCGATGTGGACGTCGTGCCCGGCGCACAGCGCGATGTTGCCGTCCGTGGTGGTGATCGCGTGATAGACATTCACGTTCTGCCCGGCGTTCAGCAGGACGCTGCCGTTCACCGTGGTGATCGGCGCGTTGACGTTCACGTCACGCCCGCAACAGACCACCAGATTGCCGTTCGTCGCGGTGATCGCGGCGTTGATGTTCACGTCGCGATTGGCGTTCAGCGTCAGGGTCGTGGGGGTGGAGGACGCCGTCCAGGCGATCGCGTCATTGACGTGGATATCGCCGTTCCCCGGCAGGCTGGCGCCCGGCCCCGTCATCGTGCTGATAACGACATTGGTGGTGACGAGCTGGGCCGAGAGGGTGGCCCCCGAGATGTTGCCGCCGGCGCCGATGGTGAAGTCGGCCGGGTCGATCAGCCATGTTCCCGTCTTGCCCTTGGGCGCGTCGGATGTGATCCGTGCGCCGGCCGCGATATTCACGGTCCCCGCGGAGGTCTCGATGAAGCCGCCGTCGCCTCCGTCCGGTGCGCTGGCGTCGAGCACGCCACTCACATTCAGCGTGTCGCTCTGCATGTCGCCCAGCAGGAGGATGGTCCCGTTCCGCTCGCCGATCGTCCGGGCCTGAACGACGCCGGTGTTGTTCACCGCCGTGCGGAGCAGATCGCCGGCGCCCTGCGCGGTCATGATAACCCGGCCGCCGTCGGCCTGCAGCATTCCGCCGTTCTGGACCAGGGCGTTGGCTGCGCCCTTGTCGATCACGACGCTGAGGAGGCCGTCGCCGGCGACGTCGAGGGTCATGGCCTCGCCCGCAGCGAGCACCACGGCGCCGAGATTTGCCTGGATCAGGCCTTCGTTGCTGACGCGCCCACCCAGCAGGGCGACGTAGCCGCCATTGGCGATGATCGCGCCCTGATTAAGCACCGAACCGCCGCCTGCTCCCGAAAACCGGTAGTCGCCGGCCATGAAGTCGGCGTCGCTCATGCCCAGCGTGGACGCGACCAGTCCGCCGACGTTGACCTGCGAGCCCTGGCCGAACAGCACGCCATTGGGATTGATCAGGAACACCTGGCCATTGGAGGTCAGGCTGCCGAAGATCGCCGATGCGTCCGGACCCAGCACCCGGTTCAGGGCGACGGAAGTGCTGTTGGGTTGGACGAAGACGACGGTGCCGCCCTGACCGATCGAGAAGCTGTTCCAGTTGATCGCCACGTTCTGGCTCGACTGGTTGATCGTCATAGCGCCGGGGCCGCTGACGATGTTCGCCCCGCCGGCGGTCACGGAGCCGCCGGTCGGCAGGGTCTGTGCCTGAACCGCGGACCCCAGAGAAACCGCGACCCACGCCGCCACGCCCGCGAGGCAGGTGGAAGCGGAGAGTGAGGCCCGGCGCGCGGCCGGTGTGCGGTCGCCGGCGATCAGTTGGAGTCTGGTCATCAGAACGTCCTTTTCGGAAGGGCTGTGGCGTGTGGGCGGGTCATGATTGCAATCAAAACAGCTTGACGATCTGGAACCATGCACGGCCCGTCTCGTCCGGCCCGGAGGTCGAAATCTGGTCATTGAAACGGCGGGCGTAGGCCGCGCGGATGATCAGATCGTCCGGGCCGAACCAGTTGAGGCCGATGCCGCCGCCGCTGCGACGCGCGTGGTTCGAGCCCCCGACCCACGGATCGTGGGCGAAGTCGACCTCGCCTGCGTCCACGAAGGCGATGAGCTGGAACTGTCCCGCAAGAGGTCGGGTCCAGGCGTCAAGGGCCAGACGGGCCTCGACCGTGGCCACATAGCCCTCGTCGCCGTAGGCTTCGCCCTCCGGATAGGCGCGCACCGCATAGGCCCCGCCCAGGCCCATCTTCTCCGAACTGTCGAGATTGTCGGTCGCGATTTGCCCGCGGACCGAACCGTAGACGGAAAGCGGACCATGGACCGACTGAAGCCTCGACAGGGCGTACTGCAGTTTGTTGAATCCGCCCTGGGACCGGGCGCTGATCGCGTCGGCGGCCCGCTCGAGCGGACTTTCGATGTCGAGCTCGCCCGCCGTCCACGACAGCGATCCGGCGTTCCAGCCCCCGCCGCCGAAGCCGTCCCGCGAATCCCCGCGCAGGCCCACCGTCACCGCGCGGATCTCCTTGTCGGACACCTGTGAGACCAGACCGATCTCGTCCCGCAGGAATTTGGCGTCCAGGCTGGCCATGGCGTAGAGGTTGGCCGCCCGTGAGCGGATCAGGGGATAACTGGCGAACAGGCTGAAGATGTCCGCCTCGCCGCCTGCCTCCAGCGCCGAGAACTCGCGACCCAGGTCGTACTGCATATGGGTCCAGGCGACGCCCGCGGTGGCGTCGCCGACGGGGACCTGCCAGGCCGCCCGCCCGTATGCGAGCCCCTCGGTCGAGGCCAGCAGGCGCAGGCTCAGCAGGTCGCCGAGACCGGCCGGATTGGCGAAGTTGATCGAGCCCCCGAAGCGGTGGGCGCCGGTGTACCGGTTGCCTGCGTTGTCGGCCTCGAGGCTGCCGTAGACTCGTGGCGCACGCGTCAGATCGATCGTCAGGTCGGACGACCCGACCTCTGCGCCGGGCGAGAGGGTCGAATGCACCACGACGCCGGGGATGTCGGACAGGAGCAGCAGCCGGCGTTCCAGCGGCGTGATCGCCACGATGTCGCCGCGGTCCAGTCCGCCCAGCACCCGATGGACAACGCCGTCCGAAACGCCGGACTGGTTGCGCAGGTCGATCGCGCCGTAACGCCCCTCGACCACTGCGATCGTCACGGTCCCGCCAACCAGCTCCTGCGCCGGCAAATAGGCCTGGGCAAGCACATAGCCGCGGTCATTGTAGAATCGGGTGATCCGGCCGGCTGCATTGCGAAGTTCGGGAAGGCTCAGCTCCTGGCCCGGCATGAAGCCGGTCGCCGCGACCAGCTCGGCCTCCGTGAACAGGGTCGCCCCGGTGACGCGCAGCGCCTCGACCCGGATGCGGGCGCCTTCCGAGGCGGCATCCACCGGCGGCGCCGGTCTCGGAATGCGGATATCCGCAGGCGGCCTCGGAGGCGTTGCGACCGGGGGGATCTGTTGCAGCTGTCCGCCCGGCGGCAGTTGCTGGGCGTGGGCGCTCTGGCCCGTCGCCAGAAGCGCCGCCGCAATAAGACTCGATCGAAACATAGCGCCTCGTAGTGCCGCCGCGAACTCAGGGCGTAACGGCTCTCACGCAGCGGAGAACACGCACGTAGGCACGACAATGGACCTTCCGGCGACACCGGTTGACACAGTCCCGGAATGGAAAACCCAAGTTACCCGAAAGTATCGCCTGTTCGTCAGCGGCACTCTCGCCAACAGCTAACAAGCAATAGCGATATTCGTTCCGGATCAGAAGAGCGAATATTGATTTCAAAAAGTAAATATAACGTACATCATAAATGACTCGGTTATCAGGCCGAACATTCAAGCGCTGCCTGCGCGCCGTGGGCGGTGCAGAACCGCCGGATGAGAGCCGAGGTCGGCTCGACTTATCGGCCGGCTGCGCGTCGGACCCACGGGCAGTCGCGCGGTCACCAGGCCAGATTGCAATATTGGAGAAAATGGCGCGCCCGGAACGATTCGAACGTCCGACCCTCAGATTCGTAGTCTGATGCTCTATCCAGCTGAGCTACGGGCGCGCTTGGCCGCGAACGGCGAGGGCGGGTATCTAGCGGATGAGGGATGACGGGGCAAGGGCTGTCCAGCCGGATTCCGGCGGTGCTCCCGAGAGGCTGCGGCGAACGGGGACCGATGCTGGCGCGCGACGTCTGAAGTCGCCAGAAACAGGAATGGCGGACGCCTTCCCGTCGCGGGTGCTCCTGGGTCCGCCGACTATTGCGCGGGGCTGGCGGGCCGGCTGAGCGCGTCGTTATAGGGATAGGTGGCGTCTGGATCGCGGGTGGGCGTCTGCCGGTCCGTCGGCCTGTAGAGCCCCACGAAGCCGGGCCCCCAGGTCGCTCCGTTGTCGTTGCTGACGCTGACCACGTGGGTTAGCGTGCCGTCCGCCTGCAGTTCCCATACGACGCGCTGCAACTGGGCGCTGGTGCTGCCGGGAGCGACGCTGGTGCCGCTCATCTCCATCCGCCCGGCGCGCGGTGAGCTACCTGTGTAGACGACCACGTTCGCGCCGTTCGAGACAAAGGTCTGCTTCCAGATTCGGTCCAGGGGATCGTAGTAGTTGAGGCTCTCCCCGCGGTATCCTCCGACCAGATCCGCGCGTTCATGGATGATACAGCCATTCATCTCGCGGGTGATGAGATTCCGGCCTGCGAACTGTCCGTTCACATAGATGTCCCAATCCCCGATCCAGAAATCGAAGGCGGCGAACTCGGGCTGATGCCTGCAGGGGTTGGCGAGCTGGTCGGCGCGTTCCAGCTGGACGGCATAGGCTGGTCGGGACCGCAGAGGAGCGAGATCCGGGTGACTCTGCAGGGCGGTCAAGGACAGGCCGGACGTAACCGCCTGTTCCAGCCAGCCCTCCGCAGCCTCCAGATTCTGGCGGGCGACCTCCACCGCAACCATCCCCAACATGGCGCGCGGATTGGCGGGCGCGCGGCGAAGCACGTCTTCGTAGGTCGCTTGCGCTGCGTCGTGACGACCGGCGAGACGTTGCAGGCGTCCGACCTGGATCAACATCGGAATGGGATTGGGCGCTTCGACCGCGGCGGCGCTGTAGAGGTCGATGGCGCGATCGAAATTGCGCGCCGTTTCGGCTTCGGTGGCCTGTTGCTGCCAGGCCGGGATTGGCGGTGGCGGAGTCGCCGCCGGGGATTGTGCGAAAGACGAAGACGGAAGCGCGATCAGCGCCGCCAGCGCGAGAATTCGAGCGTATGACACGGACAACCCCCCATCCAGTCTTCGGAGAATGCTGGAATGTGAAGTTGAGGGCAAGGTTTGGCGCCATGCGCCAGCATGGGGTTCCGTTCGGCTGATCGACCCGTCAAGGTGCGAGCCGCCCCGTGCTGCCTGAATGAGTTTGCAATGATCGTTAGTCCGCTCCGGTCCCTTCGCGTCGTCACCGTCGCTGTCGTCGCCGTGACGCTGGTCATGGCGGGATGCGCCGGTTGGACCGCTCCCGGGCGTGCGTCGCCCGGAGACGCGGAGGCCGCGACAGCGGCCCCCCCCGCGCGCGGCCCGTTCGTGGCCGCCGCCAATCCGCTGGCGGTCGCGGCAGGCCTTGAGGTGTTGCGCGAGGGCGGGTCCGCCGTGGACGCCGCCGTGGCCGTTCAGGCTGTGCTGGGCTTGGTCGAACCGCAATCGTCCGGCCTCGGCGGCGGGGCCTTCATGATGGTGTTTGACGCCGGGACCGGCGAGGTCACCAGCTACGATGGGCGGGAGACGGCCCCGGCGTCGGCCACGCCGGAGCTGTTCGTCGAGAACGGCCGCCCCCTGCCGATCGCCGACGCCATACTGAGCGGCCGGTCGACCGGCGCGCCGGGGGCGGTCGCCATGCTCGGGATGGCGCATGCGGCGCACGGACGGCGGCCGTGGCGCGACCTGTTCGGCGAAGGGCGGCGGCTGGCGACCGAGGGTTTTATCGTCAGTCCGCGTCTGGCCGGGTTCATCGCCGCCACCCGCGGTCAGGCGCGTACGCGCTGGGCGGATGCGTACTTCAGCAAGGCCGACGGCAGCCGGCTGGTCGCCGGCGACCGGCTGGCCAATGCCGAATACGCCCGCACCCTGGCCGAGCTGGCGGAAGGCGGTCCGGACGTCTTCTACCGCGGCCGCATCGCGCGCGAGATCGCCGCGACGGTGGCGCAGGGGCCGCGGCCCGGCGGTCTGACCGACGACGACCTCGCCTCCTATCGACCGGTCGAGCGGGGGGCGCTGTGCCGCCCTTACCGCATCTTTGTCGTGTGCGTGCCGCCGCCGCCGTCCAGCGGGGTTGCGGTGCTGCAGCTGCTGGCCATGGCGGAGCTGACCCCGGCCATCAGCGAGGGGCCTGACAGCGCCGACGCATGGGTCGCCTTCGGCCAGCTGCAGCGGTTGATGTACGCCGACCGCGATCGCTACGTCGGAGACCCGGCCTTCGTGGGCGTGCCGGTGCAGGGGCTGCTGGATCCCGCCTATGTCGCCGAGCGGGCGAGGCTTGCGCCGGGGCTGACCGGTCCGGCCGAGGCGGGCGTTCCGCCGGGTGGAGTCCTGACCGGCGCCGATGCGACGCGGGAACTCGCCGGCACCTCGCATTTCGTCATCGTCGATGCCGAGGGGAATGCAGTCAGCATGACCACGACGGTCGAGAGCGTGTTCGGCTCCGGCCGCATGGCGGCGGGCTTCTTCCTCAACAACCAGCTGACAGATTTCTCATTCTCGCCTTTCGGGCGGGACGGCAGGCCGGCCGCCAATGCGGCGGCGCCCGGCAAGCGCCCACGGTCTTCCATGGCGCCGGTGATGATCCTCGACCGGCAGGGCCGGCTCGTAGGGGCGGTCGGGTCGCCGGGCGGACCCTCGATCCTGGCCTACAACACCAAGGCGCTGATCGCGGTGCTGGACTGGGGTCTGCCGATGCAGACGGCGATCGCGCTGCCCAATCTCGTTGCGCGCCGCGATGGCTTCGGGGCCGACACCGAACGCTTTTCTGAGGCGCTGCGGCAGGGGCTGGCCGAGCGGGGCGTGGTCCTGAGTCCCAACGCGAGCGAGAACTCGGGCCTGCACGGCGGCGTCTGGCGGCGCGGACCGGACGGCTGGGGCTGGGATGGGGGCGCGGACGACCGGCGCGAGGGCGTGGCCCGGGTCAGATAAGGCAGGAGGCAGCAGGCAGCAGGCAGTAGGAAAGCAATTCCGGGCGAGCCGCAGACGGGCCACTGACCCTTTCTGCTGCCTGCTGCCTCACTCCGGCTTGATCGACAGCTGGAAGGCCACCAGCCCCTCCGACACGTCGGTGTCGACGCCATGACCGCCGCGCAGTCCCTCAGTCTCGATCTCGCGGTAGACGAGGGCGAACGAGCTGTGCACCGGGCCCCGCCGCATGGCGACACCCAGCGAGGCGTCGCCGAGGAAGTTCCCCGAGTCATGGCTCACGCCGGAGCGGGCGAAGTCGCCGTCGCGGGTGCGGGCGAAATTATAGCCGACGGCCCGGCCCGAACCCGCGGCGTACAGATACCAGCGCGGCCGCTCGCCGAAAGCCTCGCCGCCGTCAGGCACCAGCCGTTCGAGATCGCGGCCGATGCGCAGGGTCGCCCCGGCCTCGGTGCTGCCGCCCCTCGAGCCAACGCCGACTCCGACGTGCGGCGACAGGGTGACGTCGAGACCGGACGCCGTCTGTCCCAGCCTCCCGGTCCAGCCCCGCGTATAGATCAGGTCGTAGTGTTCCGTTTCCAGCGCCGCGCTGTCGCGCAGGCCCGGCGGCAGGGGCGACCCGTCCGCCCTCCGCAGGTGCCCCTCGGTCCGCAAGCTCAGCCGGTCGTCATAGAGGGGATTCCCGAACCAGACATCGCGGCTGCTCGCGGCCCGGGCAGACGAAGGATCCGGGGAGGCAAGGTCGGTCCAGTCGGCGGACCGATAAGCTGTCTCGTCGGACAGCGCCCCGGCGTCGATCCGGGTCAGCAAGTCGGCCACTGTCACCGGCCGCTCGTGGGCTACGCGCCAGTCGCTGGAGATGGCGGTCTGCGGCGCGGCGGAGTCGGCGGGAAACGCCGGAGCCAGACAGGCTGCGGTCGCCAACACTCCGGCAAGGATCGCCGTCTCGCGCATCAACGGTTCCTCCCGATCCGTTAACGGTCTCGACCCTGCACGATGCGGATGCATTCGCCAACAGGCTCCGTCCGCCTGCAACGTGAGCTTGGCTGCAAATGTTCCGGATCGAGCGGGAGGCGTCAGCCGCCTACTGGCAGGCGAGACACTCGTCGTAGTCGGTCGGCGGCGCCGAGAAGAGATCCGGCTGGTTGGGATCGACCTCGGCCTCGACCTTGTCGTCCGCGCCGGCGAAGGCGGCCCGCTGCACCGACTTGGAGCGCAGGTAGTAGAGCGACTTCACGCCCTTCTCCCACGCCGACCAGTGCAGCATGTGCAGATCCCACTTGTTGACGTCGCCGGGGATGAACAGGTTGATCGACTGCGCCTGACAGATCTCGGGCGCACGGTCGGCGGACAGTTCGACGATCCAGCGCTGGTCCAGCTCGAAGGCAGTCTTGAAGATGGCCTTCTCGTCGTCGGTCAGGCCTTCGAGGTGCTGCACCGAGCCCTCGTGCTCGAGGATCGAGGACCAGACCTCGGTGGTGTCGATCCCCTTCTCGCCCAGCACCTTTTCCAGATAGGGGTTCTTGACCGCGAACGACCCGGACAGGGTCTTGTGGGTGTAGATGTTGGCCGGGATCGGCTCGATGCCGGCGCTGGTCCCGCCGCAGATGATCGAGATCGAGGCCGTCGGGGCGATGGCCAGCTTGTGGCTGAACCGCTCCATCACGCCGCGCTCGGCCGCGTCCTCGCAGGCGCCCTTCTCTTCGGCCAGCAGACGGCTGGCCTTGTCGGCCTCGCGGCGAAGATGTTTGAACAGCCGCATGTTCCACGACTTGGCCATGGCGCTCTCGAAGGCCACGCCCTGCGACTGCAGGAAGGAGTGGAAGCCCATCAGGCCGAGACCGACGGAACGCTCGCGCTTGGCGGAGTAGACGGCCGCGGCCATCGCAGGAGGCGCGCGGCGGATGAAGTCTTCCAGCACATTGTCGAGGAAGCGCATGACGTCCTCGACGAAGCGCGGCTCTTCGCGCCACTCGAGGAAGCTCTCGGCGTTGACCGAGGACAGGCAGCAGACCGCGGTGCGGTCGACGCCGAGGTGGTCGCGGCCGGTGTGGAGCATGATTTCGGCGCACAGGTTGGACTGTTTGACCGAGAGGCCGAGCTCGCGCTGGTGCGGCGCCATCTGGCGGTTCACCGTGTCCGAGAAGATCAGATAGGGCTCGCCGGTCTGCAGGCGGATCTCAAGGATCTTCTGCCACAGGGCGCGGGCGTCGACGGTCTTCACCACCGCCTGATCCTTGGGCGAGAGCAGGTCGAACGTCCGGCCGTCGCGCACGGCCTCCATGAAGGCGTCCGAGATGTTGATGCCGTGGTGCAGGTTCAGGGACTTGCGGTTGAAGTCGCCCGACGGTTTGCGGATTTCGAGGAATTCCTCGATCTCCGGGTGGTGGACGTCCAGATAGACCGCCGCCGACCCGCGGCGCAGCGAGCCCTGGCTGATCGCCAGCGTCAGCGAGTCCATGACGCGGATGAAGGGGATGATGCCCGAGGTCTGGCCGGCGCCCTTGACCTTCTCGCCGATCGAGCGGACGCCGCCCCAATAGGTGCCGATGCCGCCCCCGTTCGAGGCGAGGGCGACATTCTCGTTCCACACCGACTGGATGCCGTCGAGGCTGTCGGCGACGGCGTTCAGGAAGCAGCTGATCGGCAGGCCGCGGTCCGCGCCGCCGTTCGACAGCACCGGCGTCGACGGCATGAACCACAGCTTCGACATATAATCATAGACGCGCTGGGCGTGGTCGGTGTCGTCGGCGTAGGCCGTGGCGACGCGGGCGAACATGTCCTGATAGCTCTCGCCCGCAAGGAGATACCGGTCCTCCAGCGTCTTCTTGCCGAAGTCGGTCAGCAGGTCGTCCCGGGACCGGTCGAGCTGGATTGAGCGCACCACGGACAGATGGGGCCGGGGCGTAAGATTGCCCGCCGCATCCCGCTGGAATTCCACCGTCTTCAACGCTTCGCCGCCGGCCATGATCGTCTTCGCCCTGAACTAGATCGGTTATACGTCTGGCGCTTAACCACATCATCTTGTGGCACCACGCTCCCCCACGCCCACATATGGGGCGCAGATGGCTAACGACCCGTCAACGGGCTTGACGATCACTTTCTGTCCGAATCGCTCTCAAGACAGGGGATGAGGCTGTGGACAGGCCGCGACGCGGGCGTGACGCTGGTCGTTCATGATGATCACGAACGCGTGAGCGGAACAGTCCCATAAGCGGGACCGTTAGCAGCCGATGATGCACGCCGACGCCGTTCGCTTCCTCCGCCGCATGTACCGCCTCGCGCGCACCGAGATCGCGGCGGTCACCGCGCTTTTCGTCATCGCGGCCAGCGTCCTCACCTTCCTCGAGGTCGCGGGGGATCTGACCGAGACTGACGGCCAGGACTTCGATCAGGCAGTCCTGACCTGGGTCCAGCCGACGGCCGGAGATCCCCGGGGGCCGTGGTGGGTCGAGGAGGCTGCGGCTGATCTGACGTCCCTGGGCGGCATCTCCGTGCTCACGCTGTTCGCCGTGATCGCCTTCGCCTTCCTGCTGATCCAGCGGAAGCACCTGTCGGCCGCCCTGCTGGCCGCTGGACTTGCGGGCGGCGTGGCCCTCAGCGAGGGATTGAAGGCGGTGTTCGGCCGGCAGCGGCCGCCGCTGGACTTTCAGGCGGTGGAGACGCTCAACGCCAGTTTCCCCTCGGGCCATGCCCTGCTGTCGGCCGTCTTCTATCTGACCCTCGGCGTCATGCTGACCCGGGCCTTTCCCAAGGCGCATCTCAAGGCCTTCGTGCTGGGAGCCGCCATGGCGATCGCCCTGCTGATCGGCCTGACCCGGGTCTATCTGGGCGCGCACTGGGCCTCGGACGTGGTCGCCGGCTGGAGCGTCGGGGCCGGCTGGGCCATGGTGCTGTGGCTGGTCGCCTATGCGATTGGGCGCCGCCAGGCCGTCCACACCGGCGGCTTGCATGACAAGCCCGCCCCGGATACACCGCCCGCCGTCATCGGGGAGTAGCCGCCCGCGCCATCCAGCGGGGTCCGCGTCAACACACTTCCTCTCGCCCGGAGGGGATGGCGCGTGCAGTTTAGTGGCCCTATCGCCTCGCGCGCGGCGCGAGGCTGCTTGAGGGCG
Organism: Brevundimonas sp.; assembly: GCA_035654535.1. Taxonomy (GTDB): domain Bacteria; phylum Pseudomonadota; class Alphaproteobacteria; order Caulobacterales; family Caulobacteraceae; genus Brevundimonas. Next base: position 5,328 of record DASRWP010000311.1, on the reverse strand, counting down.
GACCACATTGGTCCTCAAGCAGCGAGCGCCCGCGGCGCGAGCGTAGGACCACCAACCCGGCAAGACCGCTGGCTTCGCAGGGTCGCTTCCACGCGGGGGCCGGCTGCGAACGCCGCAGGTCTGTCCGCCGAACCCCCGCGAACGAAGATGTGTTGGAAGCCTTCCTGATCTCGACTGGTCTGGTCTCCGTGGCGGAGATCGGGGACAAGACCATGCTGCTGGCCATCATGCTGGCGGCGGCGTGGCGCAGACCCCTGCCGATCATCCTGGGCGTCCTCGTGGCGACCTTGGCCAATCACGGCTTCGCCGCCCTCGCCGGGTCGGTGCTGGCCAAATTCATGGATGGCGACTGGCTGCGCTGGACCGTGGGACTCGCCTTCCTCGGCTTCGCGGTCTGGGCGCTGATACCCGACCGGTTCGATGAGCAGCCGGACATGACGGAAAAGACGTTCGCCGGCGTGTTCTGGACCACCACCGCCGTCTTCTTCCTCATCGAGATGGGCGACAAGACCCAGGTCGCCACTGCCGTGCTCGCCGCCCGCTTCGATGCGCTCGCGGTGGTCGTCGCGGGCTCGACCCTCGGCATGATGCTGGTCAATGTGCCGGCGGTCCTGATGGGCGAAAGCGCCGCCCGCCGCCTGCCGCTCAAGTGGATCCGGATCGCGGCCGCCGCCGGATTTGCGGTCACCGGGGTTTGGGTCCTGCTCGCGGGCTGATAGAAGCCGCCCTCCCGACCTTCCGAAAGCGGCCCGTATCCAATGCGCTTGTTCCTCCGGATCGCCGGCCTCGTCGTCATGGCCGTGCTTCTGGCCCTGCTGGTCGGCCCCTATCAGAATATCGAGGAGGCCAGCCGGGTCTGGGACAAGGCCGCGCATTTCGCCGCCTTCGGTCTGATGCTGTGGAGCCTCGGCGTGCTGTTCCGGCGCATCCCGCGTCTGGTCCTCGCCATCGCGGCCGTGGCGATCGGCGGAGCGGTTGAGTTGATCCAGGGACAGGTTGGCCGCGACGCAAGCTGGGGCGATCTGCTGGCGGACGCGTTGGGCGTCGCCGCCGCCCTGCTGGTCTGGGCCGTGTGGCGCGGCTTCCGCACGCGCGAGGAGCTTCAGACCTCGAAGACGCGATAGGGCAGGTCGCCGAGGGTTCGCAGCACCGGAAGGGCGACATTGTAGACCGGAACGCCCTTGTTGGTCCGGCCCTCGGGCGCGCCGCGGTGGGCGTGGCCGTGCACCACAAGGCTGATGTTGTCGTAGCGGTCGATGGTCTCGGCGAGCCGCGACGAGCCGAGGAAGGCGTGGATTTCCGGCGGTTCGCCCATCACCGTATCGACCACCGGCGAATAGTGCAGCAGCACGACCGACCGCTCGGTGCGCAACATGCGGATCGAGTTCTCGATGCTGTTGGCGTCGTCGACCGCCTCCTGCACGAACGCCTTGATCGAGGCCTCGCCGAACGGGCTGAGCATGTAGCGGCCAAAGCCGCCGATGAAGCCCTTGCCGCCGGCGAAGCCGACGCCCTCGATCTCGAAGGCCTGACCGTTCAGCATCTTGACCCCGGCTTCGCACAATAGCCGCGTGACCTCCTCCGGCTGGCCGCATTCGTGTTCGTGGTTGCCCAGGACTCCCACCATGGGAATCTGACAGCCGCGCAGATCCTCCAGCAGGATCTCGACCTCGCGAGTCTTGCCGAAGTTGACCAGGTCGCCGCACAGGCACAGCACGTCAGCATGCTCGTGCACCTGGTCGAACAGGGCCCGGTGCGGTCGGTCATGCGCCTCGCCGACATGCAGGTCGCCCACCGCGGCGACGCGCAACTTCCTGGCCGGCCCTGCCTCCATCCCCGGCTGCGGCGTCTGTGGGTCGCGTTCCTCCCCCTGCGGGGGAGGAATGATCAATGGATCGGGTCATGGCGCTCTTCCAGGCCCTTGCCGACGATGTCGCCGAAGCCCCATTCGGAGATGTCCGAGATATAGTCCCGGGCGCTGAACAGCCGTCCGCGGCACACCTTCACCCGCGGCGCGGGCAGATCGACCTGCGCCCTCAGCCGCTCGGTCAGCTCGTGCATCAGCCAGGCGGGGATGTTGTCGCGCTCGGTCGGATAGGCGAACCGGAAGTTCAGCAGGTGCGCCATCAGGACCTCCCAGTAGAGGTCCATCTGGTCCAGCAGGCTCTTCCAGTCGATGGCGCCGGGCTGCTTCAAAATGATGTGGTTCACGTCCGCCCCGTCGTAGCGGTAGCGGTCCTGGATGAAGACCTTGGACAGGATGAGGGCGGTCGGGGAGGTGATCGTCACCCTGTGTCCGTAAACCTCGATGGTGTCGGGCCCGAACCATGCGTCATTGACCGCGATGGTCCCGTTCGACATGGCGAAGATCACGTCAAAGAAGTGCTTGTCGTCCTTCCAGACCTTGGCGATCCAACGCTCGTCCTCAACGTCGGTGCGATAGCCGCGCGCCTGAAAGAAGGCGAGGATACGGGGGTAGTCACCCGGCTTGCAGAACACGTCCAGATCCTTGGTCGGACGTCGGATGCCCGTGTAGGCCGTGACCGCATAGGTGCCCGACAGCAGGAACGGAATGCCGCTCTCCTTCAGCAGCCGTAGCGACTCCTCATAAAAGGCTACGGCCTCCCCGGGAGGATCGAAGGTCGGTTCGGCCACCGTGTCGGACATGATCCGGCTCTTTCCATCCGCGGCCGGGTGCGGCGCCGCGTGAAAACGGCTGCGGCGCCGGCCCGGTTCCTGACGTGCGCGCCGGCGCCACAGGCGGCGAGGCCGATTTGTTTACGGATATGGACTAGTTGCGGTTCTTCGGGCTTCCCGGGGGAGAGCAGGCTTGAAGGGTCGTTGGCGTCTGTTTCGGCATGAGGCGGGCCGCGTGGCTGGACCGCCCGCCTGGGTCTACGTCCTGCTGTTCGCCGCCTCGCAATTGATCGGGCACTGGAGCGTCGCCACCTACGGCGCGGTCGCCGTCTGGCTTTCCAACGGCGTCATGGCCGCCGCCCTGCTGCAGCTGCACCGGCGGCCGGCCATCGCCGCGGTCGCCGCCTGCTTCGCCATCAACCTGATGAGCAACGCCGTACGCGGCGACCCCGGCATGTTGGTGTGGTTGAACGCGGTGATGAACCTCGGCGAGGCGACGCTGGCGGCGTTTCTGGCGCGGCGGTTCTGCGGGGCCGCGCTCGACATGCGCCGCCCCCGGCGTCTGGTCGCCTTCGGCCTGTACGCCGCGGCCCCGGCGGTGGCCGCTACGGCCGCCCTGGGCTACGGCGCGGTCATGCTCCTGCGTCAGCTGCCGATGACGCCCGCGCTGGTGTTCAAAATCTACTCCTTCTGTCTGGTCGAGCTGGTCGGGCTGCTGCTCGTCACGCCGATCCTGCTGCTGCTCGCGCGCCTCCACCGCTTCGAAGGCCTGGGTCGCGCCCGCCTGCCCGAGTCGCTCGGGCTGCTGGCGCTCGTCGCCGGAGTGACGGCCGTCGCCTTCTTCCAGAGCGATGTCCCCCTGGCCTTTCTGACCATCCTGCCGATGGTCCTGCTGGCTTTGCGGCTGTCGCCGCCATGGGCGGCGGGGGGGCTTGTCATCGTGGCCGCGGTCAGCGGTGCGGCGACGCTGACCGGGCACGGGCCTGTCCACCTCTCGCGCCTCGCGGACATCAGCGGTCTCGAGACGGTGCCCGTGCTGTTCCGCCGTCTCGGCGTCTTCAACCTTTATCTGCTGGCGATGGTCGCTGCGATCCTGCCTCTCAGCACTGTTATGACCGAGCGCCGCCGTCTGGAGGTCAAGCTGCGCGCCCGCACGCTCGCCGCCCAGCAGGCGCGCAGGGCGGCCGAGCACGCACTGGCGGCCCGCTCCCGCTTCCTCGCCATGATGAGCCACGAGATGCGCACGCCGCTGAACGGAGTGGCCGGCTTCGCCGACCTGCTCGCGGCCCATCCGGCGCTTGACGGCCTGGCCGCGCATCAGGCGCGCCAGATTCGCAAGGCCGGCGACGGACTGCTGATGCTGGTCGAGGACATTCTCGACTTCGCCCGCAGCGACGAGAGTTTGATCATGGAGCCGCTTGAGTTGGCCGCCGTGGCCCGCGAGGCCATGACTCCTTCGGCGACCACCGCCGAGGCCGCCGGACTCACGTTAACAATCGACGACCGTCTGCCGCCTGACAGCCGTTTTTTGACCGACCGGCTTGCCCTGCGCCGGGCGCTACAGCCGCTCATCGCCAATGCGGTCAAGTTCACTGCGACCGGCGAGATCGTGGTGCGGCTGGACCGGTCGGCCGACGGCGTCTGCATCCGCGTTTCGGACACGGGTTGCGGCATCGAGGCGGCCCGGCTTCCCGAACTGTTCGAGGTCTTCACCCAGGGCGACGCCTCGATCCGGCGCGCCCACTCCGGGGCCGGCCTCGGTCTGGCGCTGGTCGCACTGCACGTCCAACGTCTCGGCGGGGCGGTCCATGTGGACAGCCGGGTGGGCGAGGGCTCAACCTTCAGCCTCGATCTGCCGCTCGAGCGCGCGCCCGATGCGGACCTGACGGCGCCGGACGTCGGGGTCCGGACTGACGACGCCGCCCTGCAGACCTCGCCGCCTGCTGCAGGACCCCCCCGGGTGCTGGTCGTGGACGACCATGCGGTCAACCGCGAGGTCGCCCGGATCATGCTCGAAGCCTTCGGCTGCACAGTCACCGAAGTCTGTGACGGCGAGGACGCCCTGGACGCCGTCGATGGTGCGCCATTCGATCTCGTGCTGATGGATGTGCGCATGCCGCGTATGGACGGACTGGAGGCGACGCGCCGCATCCGGGCCATGTCGGGGCCCGCGCGCGATCTCCCCGTTGTGGCGATGACCGCCGACGCCATGCCGGAGGACGTCGCCCGCTGTCTGGCCGCCGGCATGAACGGTCACATGGCCAAGCCGGTGAACCAGGCCACGCTGGCAGTGATGGTTGAGCGGGCCTTGAATGGCCAGCTGCCCGTTGCGAGGGTCGCCGAAGCCGCTTGATCCGGCCCCGGCGCGCGGTCCGGAGCGCGGGTGCGCGCCTTGGGCCAATTCCCTTGGCTTGTCCCCAGCCCATCCCCAGATGAGTCGCATCCACACACTACATCTAGCGGTCACACAAGATTTGATCGCAACATAGGTGCAATTCAGCTTGGCGCCGCCGCCGTCGGACCGCATGGTGAACCAACCTCGGATTCGCCGACAGAGCTCAGTACCGATGAACGCGCACGTTTCGATCAAGCCCCTCAAAGGCGCCTCCGCCCCCGGTCTGTTGACCGCCTCGGCCGCCTACAAGCCGTTCCGCTATCCGTGGGCGTTCGACATGTGGAAGAAGCAGCAGC
>DASRWP010000310.1:0-16158 GCA_035654535.1 Brevundimonas sp. | reverse complement strand
AAGTTCGGCTCCGACCTTGACGCCTCGACCCAGAAGCTTCTGGCCCGCGGCGCGCGCTTGACGGAACTGCTGAAGCAGCCCCAGTACTCGCCCCTGACCATGGAAGAGCAGGTCGTGTCGGTCTACGCCGGCACCCGCGGCTATCTGGACGGCATCGCGGTGGGCGACATCGGCCGCTTCGAGACCGAGCTGCTGGCGCGCATCAAGTCGTCGAACGCCGGCCTGCTAGACGGCATCCGCACGAAGAAGGATCTGACGCCGGAGCTCGAGACAGAGCTCAAGTCGGTGCTGGACGCCTTCCTCAAGACCTTCGCCTGAAGCTGATCTGAGAGAGCGAGAGTAGCGCCGGATGGCCAGCCTCAAGGAAATGCGCAATCGGATCGGAAGCGTGAAGTCCACGCAGAAGATCACGAAGGCCCTGAACATGGTCGCCGCGGCCAAGCTGAAGCGCGCCCAAGACCAGGCCGAGAGCGCGCGGCCGTATGCCCGCAAGATGGCGGCTGTGATCGCCAATCTGGCGGCCGGCGTCTCGGGCGACGGCGCCCCGCGTCTGCTGGCGGGCACCGGCTCTGACCACAAGCACCTGATCGTCGTCGCAACGGGCGACAAGGGACTGGCCGGTGGCTTCAACACCAACGTCATTCGGGCGGCGCGCGAGCGCATCAAGAGCCTGATCGACAACGGCAAGGACGTCCGCATCATCGCCGTGGGCCGCAAGGTTCGCGACGGCCTGTCGCGCATCTACGGTGACCGCTTCGTCCGCACGTTCGAGATGTCGGACCACAAGGTCATAGGCCTGCCCGCGGCCGAGCCGATCGCTGCCCTGATCGCCGAGGAGTTCGAGGCCGGCAACGCCGACGTCGTCACCCTGATCTACAGCCGCTTCCAGTCGGTCATCTCGCAGGTGCCGACGCCGAAGCAGCTGATCCCCGCGGTCGTCGACGGCGACGCCCCGCCGATCGACCTGAACGGCGCGGTCTACGACTACGAGCCCTCGGAAGAGGAAATCCTCGAGACCCTGCTGCCGCGGAATATCACAACCCAGATCCTGGCCGCCCTGTACGAGAACCAGGCCAGCTTCTTCGGGGCCCAGATGGGCGCCATGGACAATGCCACCCGCAACGCGGGCGACCTGATCAACAGCCTGACCCTGCAGTACAACCGCAAGCGCCAAGCCCAGATCACCACCGAACTGATCGAGATTATCGCCGGCGCCGAAGCCCTCTGATCCGATCCCCGCCCAGATACGCCACGCACGACCTTCCGAACGGAACGAACCGATGACCGACACCACCGCCAAGAAACCCGCCGCCCGCAAGCCGGCCGCTCCGAAGGCTCCGGCCGCCGCCGCCGCCACCGGCAACGCCGTCGTCACCAAGGGCACCGGCGTGGGCCGGATCGCCCAGGTCATCGGCGCCGTCGTCGACGTCGAGTTCGAGGGCCACCTGCCGGCCATTCTGAACGCCCTGGAAACCCAGAACGTCGACCAGAAGACCGGTCAGCCGTTCACCCTCGTGCTGGAAGTCGCCCAGCACCTCGGCGAGAACATGGTCCGCACCATCGCCATGGACACCTCGGAGGGCCTGACGCGCGGCCAGCCGGTCACGGACACGGGCTCCTCGATCCTCGCCCCGGTCGGACCGGGCACGCTGGGCCGCATCATGAACGTCGTCGGCGCGCCGATCGACGAACAGGGCCCGATCAAGACCACGATGTACCGTCCGATCCACCGCGAGGCCCCGAGCTTCGAGGAGCAGTCGACCTCGTCGGAAATCCTCGTCACGGGGATCAAGGTCATCGACCTGATGTGCCCCTACACCAAGGGCGGCAAGATCGGCCTGTTCGGCGGCGCCGGCGTGGGCAAGACCGTGACCATGCAGGAGCTGATCAACAACATCGCCAAGGCCTACGGCGGCTATTCGGTGCTGGCCGGCGTGGGTGAGCGCACCCGCGAGGGCAACGACCTGTATCACGAGATGATCGAGTCCAACGTGAACGTGGACCCGGCCAAGAACGGCGGTTCGACCGAGGGTTCCAAGTGCGCCCTCGTCTACGGCCAGATGAACGAGCCTCCCGGCGCCCGCGCCCGCGTCGCCCTGACCGGACTGGCGCAGGCCGAGTACTTCCGCGACGAGGAAGGCAAGGACGTGCTGCTGTTCGTCGACAACATCTTCCGCTTCACCCAGGCGGGTTCGGAAGTGTCCGCCCTGCTGGGCCGTATCCCGTCGGCCGTGGGCTATCAGCCGACGCTGGCCACCGAGATGGGCAACCTGCAGGAGCGCATCACCTCGACCAAGAAGGGCTCGATCACCTCGGTCCAGGCCATCTACGTCCCCGCCGACGACCTGACCGACCCGGCCCCCGCCGCCTCGTTCGCCCACCTGGACGCGACGACCGTGCTGAGCCGCGACATCGCCGCCCAGGCCATCTTCCCGGCCGTGGACCCGCTCGACTCGACCTCGCGGATCATGGACCCGCTGGTCATCGGCGAAGAGCACTACCGCGTCGCCCGTTCGGTTCAGGAAGTGCTGCAGCAGTACAAGGCGCTGAAGGACATCATCGCCATCCTCGGCATGGACGAGCTGTCGGAAGAGGACAAGCTGGTCGTCTCGCGCGCCCGCAAGATCCAGCGCTTCCTGTCCCAGCCCTTCTTCGTGGCCGAGCAGTTCACCGGCGCCGACGGCAAGTTCGTCGAGCTGGCCGACACGATCCGCTCGTTCAAGGGCATCGTCGCCGGCGAATACGACCACCTGCCGGAAGCCGCCTTCTACATGGTCGGCTCGATCGAGGAAGCCGTCGAGAAGGCGCAGAAGCTGGCCGAGGCGGCCTGATAATGGCCGGCAAGCTCCAGTTCTCGCTGGTGTCGCCTGAACGCGAGGTCTTTTCCGGCCTCGTCGATCAGGTCGACGCGCCCGGCGTCGAGGGCGACTTCGGCGTCCTGGCCGACCACGCCCCGTTCATGACCGCCCTGCGCGAAGGCGTGGTGACGGTCATCGACGGGGGTTCGCGCCGGCAGTTCGACGTCCACGGCGGCTTCGCCGACGTCACGCCGGCCGGCCTGACCATCCTGGCCGAACAGGCCTCGGAAGTGGCGGCGGTCTGAAGGTCGCCGGCAGCTTGACCCGCTGCCGGAACGTCCCACATTCCTGACAGAGGCCACGTCCTCGCCCGCCATGAGCGGGTTTGAAGTCCGGGACGGCCCGGCCCTTTGAGAGGAGGGTCGCGCATGGCCTGGGTCTATCTTGTCATCGCCGGACTGCTGGAAGTGGTCTGGGCCTATTTCATGAAACAGTCGGACGGGTTCACTCGCCTGTGGCCGAGCCTGGCGACGCTGGGCTTCATGGCCGTGAGCTTCGGACTGCTGTCGGTGGCGATGAAGGCCATGCCGATGGGCACCGCCTATGTCGTCTGGACCGGGATCGGCGCGGTGGGAGCCTTCATCGTCGGGGTGGTGTTCCTGCAGGAGCATCTGAGCCCGATGCGGGTGGTCGCAGCCCTGCTGGTGCTCGCGGGTCTGGTGCTGTTCCGGCTGGCCCCGGGAGCAGAGGCGCGCTGAGGGCGCTTGTCCGGCCGACACGTCTCCGCCATGCTTCGGTCGAGCGATGGAGCGCCCGATGCTTGAACTCCGCCCCAACTGCGAGTGCTGCGACCGCGACCTGCCGTTCGACAGCGCCGACGCTCGTATCTGCACGTTCGAATGCACCTTCTGCGCGGCCTGCGTCGAAGGGCCTCTGAACGGCGTCTGCCCCAACTGCGGCGGCGGCTTCGCGCCCCGCCCGATCCGGCCGGCGCGCCTGCTGGCCAAATACCCGGCCTCGACGCTGCGGGTGGTCAGGCCGCAGGGCTGTGCCGCGTGACCGACGCGCCGGATCGCCCAGCTTACCTGGTCACCGTCCGACCGGTACGTGGAGTTAAACCTCGGCCAGTGAGCAGATTCGGACCGGTTCTGGCGGCGGCAAGTCTCATGCTGGCTGCGCCCGCGACGGCGCAGGAACGTGGGCCGCCACCGTGGGCCGCGCTGACTTCGCCCACGGCGGCGATGGAGGTCGCGTTCGACAAGGTCTGTCTGGCGGCTCTCATGAGCGGCCGCACCATCGACGACCTCGCCTATGAGAACCATCTGGTCAGCGTCGCGCCGCGAACGACGGGGTCGCCGACGGCGCAGCGCGCGTGGCGGCTCGCGTCGTGGTCGCAGGTCTACGTGATGGCCTTGCCGAATGGCGCCTGCTCGGCGTCGGTCGAGGGCGGCGACGCGGGCGGTCTGAACGCCGCTGCGGTTGCGGCCCTGCAGGCGCGGGCCCTGTTTACCGCCGGCCAGCGAGACGTCACCAACGGCGCTGAAAGGACGGCGTGGTGCACGACCGAGAATCAACGGCCCCTTGTCGCCGTCTTGCTCAAGAAGCTTCGCGGTGATCGCGTCGCCTTCCTCGCCAACGTTTTCCGGACGCAGGCGGACCGTCCGCCCTTCTGCTCTCCGGCCTAGATCACCAGCGGCGCGAACGCCGACACCACCTGTTCGTAGGTCGCTCGTTTGAACGGCACGATCAGGTCAGGCGCCTCGGACAGGGCGCCCCAACGCCAGCCGTCGAACTCGATGTCCGCATGCTGTTCCAGATCGATCTCGGCCTCGTCGCCGATGAATCGGAAGGCGAACCACTTCTGCTTCTGGCCGCGCCAGCCTCGGGCCTGTTTCCCGCCACCGTAGTCGGCCGGAAAGTCGTAGGCGATCCAGTCCTCCGTCGCCGCGATCAACTCCGCCGAGGTGACGCCGGTCTCCTCCGCCAGCTCGCGTAGCGCAGCGGCCTCGAGGTCTTCGCCGTCATCGACGCCGCCCTGCGGGAACTGCCAGTTGTGCGGCGGGGGTGTTCCGGCGCGACGGCCGTACCAGACCCGCCCGTCCTGATGGAACAGGACGACGCCGACGTTGGGACGGTAGAGGGGGAGGTCTGGGGACAGCATGAGGCAGGAGGCAGCAGGCAGCAGGAGGGGTGAAGCGTGATCCTTAACCCGGACCCGGCCCCTTGTCCTCCTGCCTGCTGCTTGCTGCCTGCTTCTACCGCCCCGGCCGCTGCGTCATCGCCGACGCCGGAGCGAGCTGCAGGCCGCGGGCCTCGAGGCCGGCGCTCCAGCGCGCGACCGCTTCAACGGTGACCGGGTAGCTGAAGCCGGTTCCGAGCGCCTGTCCCTGACCCTTGGCCAACGCCTCCAGCGCGTTCAATTGAGCGACGATGGCGGCGGGGGTCTGCTGCTCGTCTATGATGCGGTTGGCGCTGGCGCGGGCCCAGGCGCCGGGCCGCCGGCTCATCGAGCCGTCGTCGAGGAAGGCGACGCCGCGCTGGCGCAGCACGGCCATGAAGGCGTTCATTCCGCCCTGCGCCCCTGAGAACCGGTCGCCGACGTAGTTGGTGACGCCGAAATAGCCTGTCGCGCGGCCCAGCAGCCAGGCCATCTTGGCCTGAATCTCGAGCTGTCCATCGGCGGCCAAAAGCGTGTGGGGACCGGGATCGATGCGGTCGGGGTAACCGGTCGGCTCCATCGGGATTTCCAGCATCACCTCGTGACCCTGGGCCCGAGCCTGATCGATCCAGCCCTGCAAGCCCTCGGCGTAGGGGACGAAGCTGAGCGTCACCTCGGGCGGCAGGCGTTCGATGGCGGCGCGGGTGGTTGCGGCGTTGAGGCCGAGACCGCCCACAATCAGGGCGACGCGGGGACGGCCGTTCGAGCGGAACGGCCTGGCATAGGCCTGGGCCGGCACCCGTCCGTCTGTGGCGATGCTCGGAAGGGGGCCGTTGGGCCCGGGCTGGCTGAGACCGGCGATAGGGGCGGCCGGCAGAGGCTGGGCGGCGAAGCGCGGCGCCGTGACGGGCGTACCGTCGCCCGCCACGGTCGCCCCGTTGGGAAGCGTGATGACGGCTTCGCCGGACAGGGGGGGAGCGGCTGCGCCGGCGTCGGCCGCCAGATCCTCCCACGAGCCGTAGGCGCTCATCGAGAAAGCCTCCAGCCCGGTCGGCGTCGGGGCCGCGACGGGCGCTTCACGCTTCAGTGTCGCCCGGACCGATGGCGCGCCGGCGCGGGGATCTCCAAGCACGGTGACGAACAGGGCGGCCGCGCCAAGCAAAAGCAGCCCCGCGCTGGCGACGGCGACGGGCGGGCGGCGCAGGACGCGGCCGACAGCGGCGAGCCGATCGCGCATGGAGCGTTGGGCCGGCGGAGCTCCGGCGGTTGCGGCCAGGACGGATTGGCGTTTGGCGAACATGGGCGGAACTGAATGCTCGTACGGAGGTCCGCGGGGCGGACTCCTTCAGGGCTCACAGTGCCGGGCGTCGGTTAAGAAAGCCTAACGCGCCGTTAGCCATGCGGCGTCAGTCGCCGGGCGCGTCTTCCACCGCCACCGCCGCGACCTCGGTCCCCGGCTCGGTAACGATGATGCCCTCCGGCGCCGCCGCCAGCCGGGTCAGGTTGCCACCTGCCCGCAGCACGTCGAAGGCGCGCTCCAGCTGGTAGTCCTTGTCCTCGGGCCAGGCCTCGCCGGGCGCTTCGCGAGGCGTGTGCGGCCCCTTGCGCTCGGCCCCGATCGAGGCGTCGAGGGCGGTCGCATAGGCGGCCTCGGAGTAGATGAAGTTGGAGCGCGAAACGATCCGCGCCTCGGCCTGCGAGCGCGAGACTTCCAGATCGGGTTCGATGCCGATCTTCTGGATCGAGGCGCCCGACGGCGTGTAGTAGCGCGCGGTCGTGATGGACAGCGCCCCGTCGGCGCCGTTGCGCAGCGGGATCACCGTCTGCACCGATCCCTTGCCGAAGCTGGTCAAGCCGACGACCGTCGCCCGCTGATGATCCTTCAGCGCACCCGCCACGATCTCCGAGGCGGACGCCGAGCCGTAGTTGATCAGAACGACCAGCGGCAGGCCGCCGCTGAGGTCGCCCGGCCGGGCCGAATACCTCTGGATCTGGTCCGCCTTGCGCCCACGCTGGCTAACGATCTCGCCACGCTCAAGGAAGGCGTCCGACACCGCGATGGCGGCGTCCAGCAGACCCCCGCCGTTGTTCCGCAGGTCGAGGACATAGCCCTTGATCGCGGGATTCTCGGTCTTCAGGCGGGCGATGGTCTCACCCAGTTCGCGCCCGGTGTTTTCGTTGAAGGTCGAGACGCGCAGATAGCCGAACTCGCCTTCGACCCGCCCGGTCACGGACTCGATCTTGATGACCTCGCGGGTCAGGACGACCTCTTTCGGCTCCTCGCCGTCGCGCAGGAAGGTGACCTTGACCGAGGTTCCGACAGCACCGCGCAGCTTCTCCGAAACCTGACTGACCGAAAGGCCCGCCGCGTTCTGGCCGTCGATGGACGAGATGACGTCCCCGGCGTTGACGCCGGCGCGCGCGGCCGGACCGCCGTCCATGGGCGAGATGACTTTCACCAGCCCGGCCTCGGACTGGATGGTCAGGCCGACGCCGGAATAGGCGCCGGAGGTCCGCTCCTGCAGGTCGCCGTATCCGTCCGGCGGCAGATAGTTGGAGTGGGGGTCGAGCGCCGTCATCATGCCTTGGAGGGCGGCTTCGATCAGCTTCTTGTCGTCGACCGGCACGACATAGGCCTGTTCGACGATGCCCAGCACGTCACCGAACAGCCCGAGCATCCGGAAGGCTTCGTTGCGCGGGGTCTGGGCGACGGCGGCCCCCACGCCCACAAGGGTCACGGCGGCCGCGCCCATCAGAAGCAGTCTGCGCATCGGGTCTCTTTCAGCGATCGTCAGGTTCGGCCGGAACAGCCGTCTTTCCAGCAGTTACGGACCGGGAGGCGACGAAATCGTGGCCGACCGACGGTTCATGGATAAAATCAGCGTCATTCATGCTTGGGAAGCGGTTTTACCCGCCACGCAGCCACGGGCCGGGATCGATCGGGCGCTCCTCGCGGCGCAGTTCGAAGCCGATTTCGCCATCGGGGCCGGAACGACCCAGAACCTGGCCGTCGCTGATGCTCGCGCCGGCTTCGACGGAGACCTCCTCAAGTCCCGAGACGACGGCCCGCCAGCCGGGCCCGAGGTCGAGGATGATCACCTGCCCCCAACCGCTTAACGGCCCGGCGAAGGCGACGCGCCCCGGGGCCGGCGCCCGGGCCTCGCTGCGGTCCGCGCGCCAGCGCCAGCCCGTCGAGCCGGATCCGAACCGGGCCGAGGGCGCGCCTTCGACGGGCGGAGTCAGTCGGCTGCGGCCGGCGGGAAGTCGGGCCGCCGACGGCTCGGGCGCGACTTCGGCAGGGACGCCGGCCCCCAGCGAGCGGAGGCGAGCTTCAAGCGCGCGGCTGGCTTTCTCGGCGCTGGCCGCCTCTGCCCGCAGCACGGACTGAAGCGCGGTCTGGCGTGCGCCCAGCGCCTCGAGCCGCGACCGGCGGTCGCCGCGCGCGCTTTCGGCGGTGAACAGCTGCTCGCTGTTCAGGGCCGCTATGCGTCGGACGCGGATGACCTCGGCCTGTCGGTCGGCGAGCCCCTGCGCGCGAGCCTGTAGCGTCGGGGCCATGGCGCGGATCAGGATCGCCGCCCGAACGGTGTCCACCGCCTTGTCGGCCGGGACCAGCAGGGGCGGAGGCGGACGCCGACTCATCATCTGCAAGGCCGACAGCAGACGGGAATGCCGGCCCCGCGCCTGCGAGAGCTGGGCGACCAGCGCCGCCTCCCGCTGTCCGAGTTCGCGCAGCCGGGCGCGCTGGGCGGCGATGATCCGGTCGTCCCCGCCGACGGAGGCGCGCAGGGCCGCGAGGTCTCCTTCAAGCCGGGCCAGTTCGGCGGTCGCCCCGGCGGCCTCGGCCCTGAGGCGGCGGGCGCGGGCCTGCTCGTCGCGGAACTCGCCCTGCAGCCGGGCGACGTCCTGCACAGCCCCCGCCGCGGCGACGGGCAGGGCGATCAGGCCGATGGAAAGGGCGAGGGCTAAGCGGCGCATCAGTCGCGATGATAGGGCGACCCGCCCAGGATCGTCACCGCGCGATACAGCTGCTCGGCCAGCATGGCGCGCGCGAGGGCGTGTGGCCAGGTCTGGGGCCCGAAGGCGAGGGTCGAGGCGGCAGCGGCCCGGACGCTGTCGTCCAAGCCGTCGGCCCCGCCGATGGCGAAGGCGATGCGGCGCTCGCCCCGGTCGCGCAACATGGCGACGTGAGCCGCGAAGTCGCGGCTGGAGAATGTCTTGCCACGCTCGTCGCAGGCGATCAGATGCGCGCCCTCGGCGGCTTTCAGGATCAACTCGGCTTCAGGCGCCTTGCCCGGTTTGCGCGCTTCGAGATCGATCAGCTCCAGCGGCCCGAGGCCGAGCGCGCGACCGGCCGCGCTGACGCGCTCGGCATAGTCCATCGCCAGAACGGCTTCGGGCCCTCGCCCCGGCTTGCCGATGGCGATAACGGCCAGCTTCACGGTGTTGGATCAGACGCGCGCGTCAACGCGGTGGCCGCTTTCGACCGACCAGATCTTCTCGATGTTGTAGAAGGCGCGGACTTCAGGACGGAACAGGTGAACGATCACGTCGCCGGCGTCGAGCAGCACCCAGTCGCAGTGCGGCAGGCCCGAGACCTTGACCCGGCCCAGCCCGTGTTCCTTCAGCGTACGCTGAAGGTGGTCAGCCAGCGCGCCGACGTGGCGGTGCGAGCGGCCCGAAGCGATGATCATGGTGTCGGCCATCGGGCTTTTGCCCTTCAGGTCGATCAAGACGATGTCCTGCGCCTTGTCGTCATCGAGACGCGACAGGATAGCGGTTTCGAGATCGCTGGAGCCGACGGGGAGGGGAGCCTGCGGACCGTCTTCGGAATGGATGGAGGGGATGGCGTCCATCTCGTGCGCCGTGTTCGAAACGGCTGCGTTTTGCGCATCGTGCGCGGGCGAGGGGGTCAGCGGAAGGCTCCGGGGGTGATTACTAAAGGGGCAGTATAGCACCAACCGGCCTTGGCGTCACGGGTTCCCCGCCGTCGACCGACGCAGGGCCGTTGACGATCGGTGGTTCAGCGGCGCCGTCAGCCAGGTCCAGGCCGGCGCCGTCATGCCCGGCAGCAAGCGCGCTTTCTCGGACGGAAGGCGGGCGCCGGCGAAGCGGGCGGCCGCCGGGGCCGTGCGGCTGTGAAGAAGCGAGCCGGGTCGCGCGACCACCGCGACAGGCATTGTCCGCATGATGTCGGTCCAGCCCCGCCAGCGATGGAAGCTGGCCAGATTGTCCGAGCCCATCAGCCAGACGAAGTCGACGCCGCGGTGCCGCGCTGAGATGGCGCGCAGCGTATCGACGGTCCAGCGCGTGCCGACGCGGGTCTCGAAATCCGAGACGAGCATGGCCGGGCCTGTCGCGGCCAGAGCAGCGGCCTTCCGCGCCGACGCCATACGCTGAGCCAGGGGCGCGGTGTCTGCGACGTCCTTGAGCGGGTTCTGCGGCGAAACCAACCAGACCACGCGATCGAGACCGAGCCTGCGCATCGCCGTCTCGGCCACATGGGCGTGGCCGTCGTGCGCCGGGTTGAACGAGCCGCCCAGCAGGCCGACCTTCATGCCGGGCTGGAGGTCGAGGCCATCGCGCAGGGCGCCGGCGCGGGGACCTTGAGCTCTCGGGGCGGGGCCGGCGTCGAAGAAGGGCAAGGCGGGCTCTGGCGACTTATGCTCACAGCGGAGCTAACACGCCCGGGCCGGAGTGTCGCGGACGATCAGCCGGGCCGCTTCTTGAACGTGTCGCCGATCTCCGTCGCATCCGGTCCGTCGGGACCGGCGCTCTGCTGCTCACGCTCTGCATTGCGCTTGACGGCCCGGTCTGAAGTCGATGCGTCGGGTCGGCCCGGCGGACTGGCGCCGTTCTTCTCCCGACCTTCGGTCTGAGTGGGTTTGTCGATCATGATGGAGCTCCTCGCGGAGAAAAGGAGCGGCGTCCGCTGTCGTTCCCTCAGGGAGCCCAACCCCCCGGGGTTTCGACGATTGTCTCGTCCGTCTCGGCCGGCGCCACCTCGCCCCGGTCCTTGCGGACTTCGGTCCAGGCGGCGCGGAGGAGCTCCGTGACCCCCTCGCCTGAGACGCCGGACACCAGCATGGGACGGCGGCCGGCTGCGGCCTCCAGCTCGGCGGCCTTCTCCTCGCGCGCGTCGGGCGTCAGGGCGTCGATCTTGTTCAGGGCCAGCACTTCCGGCTTGTCGGCCAGACCGGCCCCGTAGGCCTCCAGCTCGTGGCGGATGATCCGGTAGGCCTTCGCCACATCGTCCTGCGTTCCGTCGATCAGATGGATCAGACAACCGGACCGCTCGACGTGGCCGAGGAAGCGGGTGCCGATGCCCGCGCCTTCATGGGCCCCCTCGATCAGGCCGGGAATGTCGGCGATGACGAACCGCTCGGTGGCCGAGAGATCGACGACCCCGAGGTTGGGGACCAGGGTCGTGAACGGGTAGTCGGCGATCTTGGGTCGCGCCGCGCTGGCCGCGGCGAGGAAGGTCGACTTCCCTGCGTTCGGCAGTCCGGCGAGGCCGACGTCGGCGATCAGCTTCAACCGCAGCCAGATCCAGCGCTCCTGGCCCTCCTGTCCCGGGTTGGCATAGGCCGGAGCCTGGTTGGAGGGGCCCTTGAAGCGGACGTTGCCCCAGCCGCCGTTGCCGCCCTTCAGCAGCAACTCGGTCTTGCCGGCCACGTCCATGTCCAGCAGCACCGTCTCCTTGTCGTCGTCCAGCACCTGGGTGCCGACCGGGACCTTCAGAATCACGTCCTCGCCCTTGGAGCCGTGCATCTGCCGGCCCATGCCGTGGACGCCGGTCTGGGCCTTGAAATGCTGCTGGTAGCGGAAGTCGATCAGGGTGTTCAGGCCGTCCATGGCCGTGATCCAGACGTTGCCGCCATTGCCGCCGTCGCCGCCGTCCGGTCCGCCGTTCGGGATGAATTTCTCGCGCCGGAACGAGACGGCGCCCGCCCCGCCGTTGCCGGAGCGAATGTAGATCTTGGCCTGGTCGAGGAACTTCATCGCGGGCTTATGCCGGAAGAGCGCGGCGAATTACAGGCAGGCGGCAGGCAGTGGGCGAGAGGCAGCAGGCAGCAGGAGAAACAAGCAGTCGGCTGCCCGTGTCAGCGGGAGGCCCGGCGCAGGGCGTAAGCCGCTCCAGTCCGACCCTGCTGCCTGCTGCCTGTTGCCTGTTCCCTGCTGCCTTTCGTCTCGCAGTCAGCCCTTCGCCCACACTCCGAACGGATCGCTCCACGGCATGTCCAGCGCCTCGGCGACTGCGGGGTAGGTGATCTCGCCCTTCAGCACGTTCAGACCGCGCGCCAGGTGCGGGTTGGCCTTCAGAGCCTCAAGGCCCTTGTCGGCCAGCGCCAGGCCGAAGGGCAGGGTGGCGTTGTTGAGGGCTTCCGACGAGGTGCGCGGGGCGGCGCCGGGCATGTTGGCGACGCAGTAGTGCACGACGTTGTCTATGACGTAGGTCGGATCCTCGTGCGTGGTTGCGCGGCTGGTCTCGAAACAGCCGCCCTGGTCGATGGCGACGTCGACCAGCACCGAACCGGGTTTCATCTGCTTCAGGTGTTCGCGCTTGATCAGCTTGGGTGCCTCTGCCCCGGGGACCAGCACGGCGCCGATGATGACGTCGGCCTTGACCATCTCCTCCTCGATCGCGCCGATCGAGGAATAGCGGGTGATGACCCGGCCGTTGGTGACTTCGTCGATATAGGCCATGCGCGGGATGGAGCGTTCCAGCACCACCACCTCGGCGCCCAGGCCCATGGCCATCCGGGCCGAGTTCAGGCCGACGACGCCACCGCCCAACACCAGCACCCGCGCGGGCGCCACGCCGGGAACGCCGCAGAACAGCAGGCCCATGCCGCCGTTATGCTTCAGCAGGGTTTCGGCGGCCGAGAAAACGGCGATGCGACCGGCGACTTCCGACATGGGAGCCAGCAGCGGCAAGCCGCCCTGCGCATTCGTCACCGTCTCATAGGCGATGGCTGCGCATTTCGAGGCGATGAGGCCCTTGGTCTGCTCGGGATCGGGGGCCAGGTGCAGGTAGGTGAACAGAATTTGGTCCTCGCGGAGCATTTCCCACTCGACCTTCTGCGGCTCCTTCACCTTCACGATCATATCGTTGTCGGCGAAGATGGTTTTCGCGTCGGCGACGATCTTGGCCCCGGCCTTCTTGTAGTCAGCGTCGGTGAAGCCCGCACCGAGACCGGCGCCGGTCTCGATCGAGACCGTATGGCCGTGGGCGACGTATTCGCGCACCGCCGTCGGCGTCAGGCCGATGCGGTGCTCGTTTTTCTTGATTTCCTTGGGGACGCCGACGCGCATGACCGTTTCCTTCTGAGCAGACGGGCCGATCTGCGGCGGCCGCGTTTCGGCGGCAATCTAGCGGCGGCAGCGCCGCAGGTTCCTGTTCTTTTCATCGGGTGAACAGCGTAAAGTCGCAGAACCTGCGAAGGAGTCCGTCATTGAAGACCGTTTCTGCTGTCGCCCTCGATGACACCGACCGCAAGATGATCCGGGCGCTGCAGGGCGACGGGCGCATGACCAACGCCGATCTGGCCCGGACGGTGAACCTTTCCGAGAGCGCCTGCCTGCGTCGGCTCCGGGCGCTCGAGTCCGAGGGCGTGATCAGCCGCTACGCCGCCATCATCAACGAACGCGCTGTCGGCCTGCCGATCAGCGTGTTCGTGACCGTGACCCTGTCGTCACAGGCAGAGGGCTCGCTGACAGCGTTCGAGACGGCGATCTCCACCGTGCCTGAGGTGGTGGAATGCTATCTGATGACCGGCGGCTCCGACTATCTGCTGCGAATGGTGGTGCGTGACGTCGATGATCTGGAGCGGGTCCACTCGCGCGAACTGACCCGCATTCCCGGCGTGACGCGGATTTCCTCGAGCGTGGCGATGCGGACGGTCGTCAAGCGCGGCGCCCTGCCGGTCTAGTCGCGGCTCAGCAGCCCTGCTGACCGGCGGTCAGCCTCCTTTGGCCATGGTGTCCTGGATGCTGATGATGGCCGGGGTCAGGATGACGATGAACAGGACCGGCAGGAAGAACAGGATCATCGGTACGGTCAGTTTGGCGGGCAGGGCGGCGGCCTTCTTCTCGGCGGCCGCCAGGCGCATGTCGCGGTTCTCCTTGGCCATGGTCCGCAGCGCGGTCCCCAGCGGGGTGCCGTAGGTCTCGGCCTGGGTCATGGCCGTCGCGACCGACTTCACCCCGGGGTGGTTGGTGCGCTTGGCCAGCCCCTCGTACGCCAGCCGTCGGTCCGGCAGGTAGCTGAGCTCGGCCGACAGCAGGGTCAGTTCCTCGGCCAGGTCGATGGACGAGCCGCCGATCTCCTGGCTGACCTTCTGGATCGCGGCCTCAATCGACATCCCCGCCTCGACGCAGATCAGAAGCAGGTCGAGGGCGTCTGGAAACGCCTGCATGATCGAGGTGCGCCGTTTCGAGATGCGGTTGGCCAGGAAGATGTTCGGGGCATAGAAGCCGACCACCGCCGCCACCATGCTGATGGTCACCCGCGACATGAACGGCATGCCGAAGTCGTTGATCACGAACAGATACAGCACGGCGATCGCGAGGAAGACGAACGGCATCGAGAACCGGAAGAAGTAGAAGGTCGTCAGCGGCTTCGGTCCGCGATACCCGGCCTGGGCCATCTTGTCGGCGACCTTGGGATCCTCGAGCAGCTTGGTCAGGTTCAGCTGTTCGACCACCCGCTTTTTGAATCCCTCGTCCGAGTGTCTGAGGGCCTGGTTGCCGCTGCCTTGCGAAGCGATCGCCTGACGGGAGCGGCGCTTGAGCTCCTCGCGGCGCTCGGCCACGGCCTTCATGCGGCTTTCCATCTTCGCGCCGCCGCCGAACGAGCCCAGCAGCGTCACCAGCGTGGCGAACACGAGCACGCCGACGGCCATGCTCAGCAGGTTCTGCACATTGGTGAAAAACTCGATCATGGGGTCGCGCGGTTCCTAGAACTTGAAAGAGATCATCTTCTTCATGACGAAGACGCCGAAGCTCATCATGGCCACGGCGACGAACAGCATGAACTGCCCGCGGGGATCGGTGAAAAGCTTGGCCATGTAGGCGGGCGTGGTCAGGCTGACCAGAATCATGACGGCGGGGGGGAGGGAGCCGATGATGCCGGCGGAGGCGGTCGCTTCCGAGGACAGGGCCTTGATCTTCTCGCCCATCATCTTGCGGGCGCGCAGCACCACCGAGAGGTTGTTCAGCGCCTCGGCGAGGTTGCCGCCCGTCTTCTGCTGGATGGCGATGACGATGGAGAAGAACTTCAGCTCCGGGGTCGGCATGCGCTCGTACATCTTGTCCAGAGACTGGGCCAGGGTCAGGCCGACGCCGAGACCCTCGACCAGCTTCTGGAACTCGGCCCCAAGCGGAGCCGGGCTTTCGCGGGCGATGATCTTGAAACAGTCGTGGACAGGGAGACCCGACTTGATGCCGCGGACGATGACGTCAACGGCGTCCGGGAAGTGGCCCGAGAACTTCTTGCGCCGGCGCTTGCCCAGGAAGCCGACGATCCAGCGGGGCAGGCCGAGTCCGACGACAATGGCCGCACCGACCGCGATCAGGATGTTGATGCCGAACAGCAGCGGCAGCAGCAGGGTCACCACGCCGAGGACGCCGCTGATGATCCAGAAGGTCGGGACCTTCAAGCCCAGGCCGGCCTGCTTCAGCTTGGCCGCAAGACTGATGCGGGCCTTGCGTTCGGCGCGCTCCGACTCCTGCAGCTGCTGCATGATCTGCTTGCGGCGCGCCTCGGGCGTATTGGCGGCTGCGGCCTTCTTGGCGGCCACGTTATTCTGCTTGGGTCCGCCGAAGGACTGGGCGCGCTTGAGCGCGGCCTCGCTGGAGTCGCCTCCGCCTACGAAGGCCCAGCCGAGACCGCCGATTGTGATGAAGGCCAGGACGGCGGCGAGGATCGGAAGCATGCCCTACTCCGCCGCGTCGAGGGCTTCGGCCAGCTCGCGCTCAAGGCCGTAATAGCGGGCGCGATCCCAGAACCGGGGGCGGGCGATGCCGGTCGAGCGGTGCCGGCCGATGATCTTGCCGTTCTCGTCCTCGCCCGTGATTTCGTAGACGAACAGATCCTGTGTAACGATCACGTCGCCCTCGAGGCCCACGACCTCGGTGATGTGGGTGATGCGGCGCGAGCCGTCGCGCAGGCGCGCGGCCTGGACGATCACGTCGACCGAG
>DASRWP010000309.1:0-4951 GCA_035654535.1 Brevundimonas sp. | reverse complement strand
GCGTCGGACGGCTAACCTGCGTTCAGGCCGGTCAGAAGACTTGTCCACGGCCGCGAGCCGGGGTCCCCGCCCATGGACGCCGTCGGACTGGTCTACGACTCAGCCGCGCGCGATAGACTACGGCCAATGAACCCTCCGGTGAGGGATGAGCGGAGCACGACGCGTGGCGGACGGCGAGGGCGGGCACAAGGGTTTCATCCACCTCCGCGTTCGCTCGGCCTATTCGCTGCTGGAAGGCGCGATCAAGGCGGGCAAGGTTCCGACCCTCGCGGCGGACGCGGGCATGCCGGCGGTGGGCGTGGCCGACCGCGCCAACCTGTTCGGCGCCCTGGAATTCAGCGAGGCGGCGCGGGGGGCGGGCGTCCAGCCGATCATCGCCTGCACCCTGCCGGTGACCGGCATCGGCGGTCGCATCGCGGAGCGCTGGGCCAAGGTTCCAACGGTCGCGCTGCTGGTGCAGAACGAAGCGGGCTGGCTGAACCTCTCGGCCCTGTCCTCCTCCGCCTATCTGGACGCCGGCGCGATGGACGAGCCAAGCGTGCCCTGGGCCGTGATCGCGGAACGGTCAGAGGGCCTGATCCTGCTGTCCGGCGGACCTGACGGTCCGGTCGATCCCCTGTTCGTTCAGGGCAAGCCCGGCGAAGGCGCCGCAGCGCTTGCCGATATGGCGCGGGTCTTCGGCGACCGCTTCTACGTCGAAATTCAGCGGCATGGCTTGCCCACGGAGGGGCAGGCGGAACGCGGGCTGGTCGAATGGGCCTATGCCCATGACGCCCCGCTGGTCGCCACCAACGACGTCCATTACGCAAAGGCGGCCCAAGCCCGGTCGCACGACGCCCTGTTGTGCATCGCCGACGGCGCTTTCACCGGGCAGGAGGATCGGCGCCGGATCACCGACGAGCACTGGTTCAAGCCCGCCACGGCGATGCGGGAGCTGTTCGCCGACCTCCCCGAAGCCTGCGATTCCACCATCGAGATCGCCCGGCGGTGCGCCTTCCTCGCTCCGACGCGCGCGCCGATCCTGCCCCGGTTCGAGGCGGGGGCAGGGCGGTCCGAGCCCGACGAATTGATGCATCAGGCCCGCGAAGGGTTGAAGGCCCGCCTGCTGCAGGTGACGCCGGCCGCACCTGAACAGGACTACTGGACGCGCCTCGAATGGGAGGTCGGCATCATCCAGCAGATGGGCTTCCCCGGCTATTTCCTGATCGTATCGGACTTCATCAAGTGGGCGAAATCACACGGGATTCCCGTGGGACCGGGGCGGGGCTCCGGAGCCGGCTCACTGGTTGCCTGGGCCCTGACCATCACTGATCTGGACCCGTTGCGCTTCGGGCTGCTGTTCGAGCGCTTCCTGAATCCCGAGCGGGTCTCCATGCCCGACTTCGACATCGACTTCTGCCAGGAGCGGCGCGAAGAGGTGATCGACTACGTACAGGAGCGGTACGGCAAGGACCGGGTCGCCCAGATCATCACCTTCGGCACGCTTCAGGCGCGCGCCGTCCTGCGCGACGTGGGCAGGGTGCTGCAGATGCCGCTGGGGCAGGTGGACCGGCTCGCCAAGATGGTCCCGGCCAACCCGGCCAATCCTGTGACACTGGCGCAGGCGATCGAGCTGGAGCCCCGCCTGCGCGAGGCGCGCGACAACGAAAAGGCCGTGGCGACGCTGCTCGAGACGGCGCTGGAGCTCGAGGGTCTGTACCGGAACGCCTCGACGCACGCGGCCGGCATCGTCATCGGCGACCGGCCCCTGATCGAGCTGGCGCCCCTGTATCAGGATCCGCGATCGACCATTCCGGCCAGCCAGTTCAACATGAAATGGGTGGAGGCGGCGGGGCTGGTGAAGTTCGACTTCCTCGGCCTCAAGACCCTGACCGTGCTGGACCGGGCCCGGCAGTATCTGGAGCGGCGCGGCGCCGCCCCCGACTGGAACGGCCTGCCGCTGGATGACCCGAAGACCTATGAGCTGATGGCCTCGGGCCAGACGGTCGGCGTGTTCCAGCTGGAATCGCAGGGGATGCGGGACACCCTGCGCAAGATGCGGTGCGGGTCGATCGAGGAGATCACGGCCCTGATCTCGCTTTATCGGCCAGGGCCGATGGAGATGATCGACACCTACATCGACCGCAAGTTCGGCCGGCAGGTGGTCGACTATCTCCACCCGTCGCTGACCGAGGTGCTGACCGAGACCTACGGCGTCATCATCTACCAGGAGCAGGTGATGAAGATCGCCCAGGTTCTGGCTGGATATTCTCTCGGCGAAGCCGACCTGCTCCGCCGCGCCATGGGCAAGAAGAAGAAGGAGGAGATGGACGTCCAGCGGGCCCGCTTCATCAAGGGCGCCTCCGAAAAAGGCGTACCGGAAGAGCAGTCCGGTTCCATCTTCGACCTTGTGGCCAAGTTCGCCGGCTACGGCTTCAACAAGTCGCACGCCGCCGCCTATGCCCTGATCAGCTTCCAGACGGGCTGGCTGAAGGCCAATCACCCGGTCGAGTTCATGGCCGCGTCGATGTCTCTGGATCTGAGCAATACCGACAAACTCGCTGTCTTCTATCAGGATTGTCGCCGGTTCGAGGTGCCGGTGAAGGCGCCGGACGTGAACCGCTCGTCGGCCGACTTCGACGTCGCGTGGGAAGACGGGCAGGGGGCTGTGCTCTATGCCCTCGGGGCCATCCGCAACGTCGGACTTGAGGCGATGAAGCATCTGGTCGAGGTGCGCGATACCGGCGGCCGGTTCACCGACATCTTCGACTTCCTCGAGCGCGTAGACCCCCGCTGCGTCAACAAGCGCGCGCTGGAGAACCTCGCCCGGGCGGGCGCCTTCGACAGTTTCCATTCCAACCGCCGCCAGCTGGTGGAGCAGGCCGACACCCTGATGGCCTACTGCCAGAGCGTGGCCGCCGAGCGCGCCTCGGCGCAGGTGTCGCTGTTCGGCGGCGATCAGGCAGGCGCCGCCCGGCCGCGCCTGAAGCCGGTGGAACCGTGGATCGGACCCGAGAAGCTGGATCAGGAACTGGCTGCTGTCGGCTTCTATCTGTCGGGTCATCCGCTCGAGGACATGGCCCAGGCGTTGAAGCGCAAGCGCGTGACCTTCGTCGCCGAGGCTACGGCCCTGGCCGAGACCGGGCACGAGGCCTTCCTGATGGCGGGCGTCGTGCGAAGGCGGCAGGAGCGGGCCAGCGCCAAGTCGGGAGAGAAATTCGCCTTTGTCACCTTCTCCGACCCGACCGGCGAGTTCGAATGCCTGTTTCCCCCGGAACAGCTACGCAAATGCCGCGAGGTGCTGGAGGTCGGGGCGTCCGTCATGCTGCGCATCCGGGCCAAGTCGGCGGATGGCGAGGTGCGCTTCTTCGGCGACGACGCCAGCCGGCTGGACACGCTGATCGACGAAGGCGCAATGGGCCTGCGCATCCACGTTTCGGCCCGCGCCGCCGACGCCGAGGCCCTGCGCGCCCGGCTGGATCGGGCCAAATCGCCGGGCAAGGGCGGGGAGGTGTCCCTGATCGCTTCGCTGGACGGCCGCCGCGAGGTCGAGCTGAAACTGCCCGGCCGCTACCGGCTGGACGGGGCGTTGCGCGGTGCGCTGAAATCTGCGCCTGGGGTGGTGCTGCTGGAGGATGCGTGATGGCTGACAAACCGACCCACGAAGGCCGCTGCGCCTGCGGGGCCGTGGCCTACGAGGTCGACACCGACCTTGAAGGGCTGATCGAGTGCAACTGTTCGCACTGCTACCCGAAAGGATTCGTCCTCGCCTTCGTCCCGCCCGAGGCCTTCCGCTTGAAGGCGGCGGGGCCGCAGACGGAATACACCTTCAACACCCACAAGATCCGCCACCAGTTCTGCGACACCTGTGGCGTTCAGGCTTTCGCCAACGGGGAGACGGCCGATGGTTCGAAAATGGTGGCGGTGAACGTGCGCACGCTCACTGACATTGAACCGTTCAGTTGGACCGCCCAAAGGGTTGACGGGCGCAGTTTCTAGGTCTGGTCCGTCACCGCATAGGCCATGACGCCGGTGGCCACGGCGAGGTTCAGGCTGTCGGCGCGGCCCCGCATGGGGATCTTGACGTTGACGTCGCAGGCGGCGGCCAAGGCGTCGGTCAGTCCCGCCTGCTCATTACCCATCAGGATCAGGGCCGGGTGCTGGATCGCCGCCTCGCGATAGCCGACCGCCGCGTCCAGCCTGGTGCCGACGACACTTCCGGGCCAGGCTTGCCGCCAGGCCAGGAACTCCGCCGCCGACGCCCGCGCGATCGCTACCGCGAAGACCGATCCCATGGTCGCCCGCACCGCCTCCACAGAATAGGGATCCACGCAGTCGCCGATGAGGATCACCCCGCCACAGCCGGCCGCGTCTGCGGTCCGGATGATAGTCCCCAGATTACCCGGATCCCGCACCTGTTCCAGCGCGACCCACGCCGGCGCCGACTGCGGAACGATGGCCGTCAGCGGCGTGTAGACCTGCTCGAACACGCCAAGCACGGTCTGCGGGTTGTCGCGCCGGCTGATCTTCTCGAGGATGGCATGGGTGACGGCGACGACTTCTCCCCCGGCGTCCCGGGTCGCGGTGCGGGCGCGGTCGAGGATCGGGTGCGGGCGGGCGTCCTCCCCGACCAGCAGCAGGCGCGGGGCCCGGTTCTGGTCCAGAGCTTCGCCGATGAACTTCAGACCCTCGGCGAGAAACCGCCCCGTCGCTTCGCGCTCCTTGCGCATGTGCAGGGCGCGCACGGCCTTGACCGTGTCGTTGGTCAGGGAGGTGATCAGCCGGGCTTGGGAGGAGGGGGCGGTCACGCCGACCATCGCGCGAAGAAGCTGAGGCCGATCGCCCGCCCGTCCGGGCCGTCCTCGGCCAGCGCCAGTTCGCCCCAGTCGATGACGCCGCCGCGGTCGTGTGTGGTCTCGGCCATCAGATGCGCCAGCGAAAGGCCCGAGATCCGCGCTGCGTAGGCGTTGAG
>DASRWP010000308.1:0-1722 GCA_035654535.1 Brevundimonas sp. | reverse complement strand
TGTTCGCCCATGTTGGTGAAGACCACGTCGGCCTCCGCCTCGCGCGGCTTGGGGCTGGTCCGAACGGCGACCGAGTCGAGGGTGAAGGGGCCGCTGTCCTGACAGGCGCAGATGGGGTCATGATTCAGCGTCGGGACTTCTCCGGCGGCCTTGCGGAAGTCCTCGCCGATCATGGCGTTCAGCATACGGTCGTAGATCGGATCCTGCCCCGGCGCGGGCGGCTCTCCCATCCCGGTTCCGGCGACATGGACGGCGTAGAGCGCGCGCACGAACTCTTCCGGCCCGGCGCGCGCGGCGTCGTAGATGGCCGGGCGACCGGGCGGCAGGGCGGCGGGCGCCGCCGCCTGCTCCTGCGCGCCTTCTGGCGACGAACAGGCGGGGAGACCGACTGGCGCGAGGACGATCAGGGTGACTGCGATCAGCATCGGACGCATGGGCTTCTCTCCGGCGACCTTCCGACTATCCCGCCGGCGCGCCGCACTGGCAATCCCGGCTGGCGCCCTGCCGTCGGCCTCTGCTAGACCACCTGAACCATGACCGTCCGCGCGTTTCGCCCGATCTCGATTAGCCGCCCGGCGTAGCGCCGCAGGGCTCGCCCCGCGCTCGCCGGGTATCATCAGATTCACCGCGAACGATCACCACGACGAGACCGACTTCATGGCTGACGCCCCCGACACCGGCGCCGACACGCCCTCCGGCCGCGACTATCGCGAGACCGTCTTCCTGCCGGAGACGCCCTTCCCCATGCGCGGCGGCCTGCCCCAGAAGGAGCCGGCGATCATCGAGGCTTGGGGAGACCTCTACGGCGACCTGCGCAAGCAGCGTCAGGCCGAGGGCGCGCCGCTGTATGTGCTGCACGACGGCCCGCCCTACGCCAACGGCGACATCCACATCGGTCACGCGCTGAACAAGACGCTGAAGGACTTCGTCGTCCGCAGCCGCTTCCTGCTGGGCAACGACGTCGATTACGTGCCCGGCTGGGACTGTCACGGCCTGCCGATCGAGTGGAAGATCGAGGAGCAGTATCGCGCGAAGGGCCGGCGCAAGGACGAGGTGTCCAAGGCCGAGTTCCGTCAGGCCTGCCGCGAATACGCAGCCGGCTGGATCGAGGTGCAGCGCGACCAGTTCAAACGCTTGGGAATCCTCGGTGACTGGGCTGACCGCTATGCCACGATGGACTTCCCGACCGAGGCGGCCATCATCGCGGAGTTCCACAAGTTCAAGAACAGCGGACAGCTGTACCGCGGTTCCAAGCCAGTCATGTGGTCGCCGGTCGAGCGCACGGCGCTGGCCGACGCCGAGATCGAATACCACGACCATGTCAGCCCGACCGTGTGGGTGAAGTTCCCGGTTACCGGCGCGACGGACGACCATTCCGACGACCTGCTGGCCTTCCGCCATGCCACGCCCGCGGTCGTGATCTGGACCACGACGCCATGGACGATCCCCGCCAACAGGGCCATCAGCTATGGTCCGGAGATCGCTTACGGCCTCTATGAGGTCACCGCGATGGAGACGGGGCTGGAGTTCGAGCCCTGGGCCAAGGCGGGCGATCGGCTCATCGTCGCCGACAAGCTGGCGGAAGAGGTGTTCAAAACTGCGAAGATCGCGAGCTGGACCCGCGTCGATGGCGTCAATCCGTCGGGGCTGGAGTGCGCCCACCCCCTGGCGGGGCTGTCGTCCGGCTACGGCTACTCGGTGCCCCTGCTGGCGGGCGATCAC
>DASRWP010000307.1:0-4074 GCA_035654535.1 Brevundimonas sp. | reverse complement strand
ACAACGTCGTCTATGTCGGCTGGCTGCAGGACGCGGGGACCGCGCACTGGAACGCCCGGTTCGACGCGGACGTGCGGGCGCGCTGGTCATGGGTCGCGGTGCGGCACGAGATCGACTATTTCCGCCCCCTCCCGCCGGACGCGGAAGGCGTGGCCGCGCGGACCTGGGTCGGCGACCCGCAGGGTCCGCGCTTCAACCGCTATGTCCGGATTGAGGACGGCGAGGGCCGCCTCTGCGCGCAGGGCGTGTCGGAATGGGTTCTGGTGGATGCAGGAACTCTGCGCCCGCACCGTATCCCGGCCGATATGCTGCCCCAGTTCGAGCGGCGCTGACGTTCAGCTTCCCGCCCGCCGCGGCGTGATCTGATAGGGGTTCTCGACCGACGGCCGGGCGTCCGCAGACAGTCCCAGTTCCTCGAATGACCAGCGCATTTCCACGCCGTCGGGGCGGACCTCGCGGCAGCGGTCTTCCTTGATCCGCCGCAGGGTGATGATCGGACCGTCGCTGGACTGGCGCACGACTGGCTGGATGTCGGCCTTCTCGGTGCAGCCGTTCGAGCTGACCCAGAACGCAGCCTGATTCTGCGCGATCACGGCGGCATGGACAGGCTCGATCCGGCCCGGCAAGGCCTCCGCGCTCCGGGTCCCGGCTCTACCGTCCTGACCGAGGGCGCAGGCGGCCAGCGGGCTGAGCGCAAGCACGGCCGCGGCTGTCGCGATACGTCTCATCCCGGCCTCCTCCGCGAACCCGAACGATTCGAAAATGCGCCTGTTCGCCTTCCAGGGGAAGTCGGCGAGGCAAAACAAAAGGCCCCGGATCGCTCCGGGGCCTTTCCATTGTCTGATCCGACGTGGTTCAGGAGGAGTAATATTCCACCACCAGGTTCGGCTCCATCTTCACCGGGAACGGCACGTCGGCCAGTTCCGGCACGCGGACGAAGCGGACCGAGAAGCCGCGGTCGCCCAGCTCGATATAGTCGGGGATGTCCCGCTCCGACGACTGCTGGGCTTCGAGCACCAGCGCCATCGAACGGCTCTTCTCCTTGACCTCGATGACCTGGCCCGGCTTGACGCGGTAGGAGGCGATATCGACCTTCTTGCCGTCCACAGTGATGTGGCCGTGATTGACGAACTGGCGCGCGGCCCACGGAGTCGGAACGAATTTGGCGCGATAGACGATGGCGTCCAGACGCGACTCGAGCAGACCGATCAGGTTCTCCGAGCTGTTGCCCTTGCGACGCGAGGCTTCCTCGTAGGTCGCGGCGAACTGCTTCTCGGTGATGTTGGCGTAATAGCCCTTCAGCTTCTGCTTGGCCTTCAGCTGCAGGCCGAAGTCAGAGACCTTCGACTTGCGGCGCTGGCCGTGCTGGCCGG
This sequence comes from Brevundimonas sp., assembly GCA_035654535.1. Taxonomy (GTDB): domain Bacteria; phylum Pseudomonadota; class Alphaproteobacteria; order Caulobacterales; family Caulobacteraceae; genus Brevundimonas. The sequence continues at coordinate 2,701 of DASRWP010000307.1, read as the reverse complement.
GGCCGTAGGAGCGTTTGTTGACGGGGGACTTGGCGCGACCCCACAGGTTTTCACCCATGACCCGGTCGAGCTTGTACTTGGCGCTATGGCGCTTGGACATTCGTGTCTCTCTTCATGATGCGGCCCGGTCCCTCCCCAACTGGAAGGACGATCTCAACGGCGGTCCACGCATCGTCCGTCATGCAACGCGCCCCGAACCGTGGTCCGGGGCGTGAAGGCAGGGCTTATGACGACCGCGCCTGCATTCGTCAAGCGCGGCTCAGGGCTGGGGGCCTTCCGGAACCCACGCGAAGCCGTCGTCCCGACGCTGGATCCGGCCGACGCCCGGATAGGGGAAGTGGACCGCGTAGATCCGCAGGTTTTGCGCAGCCGCCCGCTCCAGCAATGCCCGGCGACTGGCCGTGGCCGTCGGAGCGTCGCCGTCGAAGGCGATCCGCCAGTCGGGTCGCTGCACCGACACCACGTGGTGATGCATGGTGTCGCCGATGTACAGCAGCCGCTCCTGCCCCGAGGCGATCTGATAGCCCATGTGGCCGGGCGTGTGGCCCTCGATGGCGACCGAGGTGATTGAGGGTGTGACGGTCGCGCCCGGCTCGAAGGTCTGAACCTTGGGCCTTATGGCGGTCACGAGGGCTTCCAGCTGATCGTTGGCCTGGATCGCCGCCCATTCGGCCGTCGCCATGCGGATGGCAGCGTTCGGAAACGTCAGCTGGCCGGTCCCCGTCACCAGTCCTGCGACGTGGTCGCCGTGGCCGTGCGAGATCAGGACGTCCGTGATCTGGTCCGGCAGCACGCCCGCCGCCCGCAGGGAGGCCGGCAGCTTGCCTGCCGCACCGCCCATGCTTGCGCCGCCGCCGGCGTCAAGCAGCACGACGCGCTGGCCGTCCCGCACCAGCAGCGGCTGGATGCTGAGTTCGAAGCTGTCGCCCGGCAGGTCGTTGGCGGTCAACACCGTGGCGACCGCCTCCGGCGTCTGGCCGACGCCCAGAACCTTGTTGTCGTTGGGAACCCCGGACATGCCGCCGTCGCGCAAGGCCATAAGGTCAAGCTGCCCGATCTTGAATGCATGGACGTCGGGACTGGCGGCGGGGGCCGTGGCGGTTTCGGTCGCTGGAGCCTCCCCGGCTTCGGGGCTGCAGCCTCCGAGGATGGCGGCGAGGGTCAGGCTCGCTGCGGCGAGCGTCAGATGCGGTCTCATAGGGTCAGCCTCCCGGGGTGTACGGTGAAGCTGAAATAGGAAGGGCCGCCGCACGCGCCAGTGCGGCGGCCTCCGAAAGATGTCGTCAGGCGGCGGCGGCGAACAGCGCGTTGGCCTTGTTCCAGTTCACCACCGTCCAGAAGGCCTTGAGGTAGTCGGGCCGGCGGTTCTGGTATTTCAGATAATAGGCGTGCTCCCAGACGTCGGCGGCCAGAACGACCGCGCCCCGCTCGTCGGCCACATCCATCAGCGGATTATCCTGATTGGGCGTCGAGGTGACCTTCAGCTTGCCGTCCTGAACGATCAGCCATGCCCAGCCCGAGCCGAACTGCCCGGCGCCGGCGGCGTTGAACGCCTCCTTGAATGTCTCCATTCCGCCGAGGTCGCGGTCGATGGCCGCCGCCAGCTCGGCCGAGGGCTCGCCGGTCTGGCCCTGCGGCGCCAGCAGCTCCCAGAACAGGCTGTGGTTCCAGTGCCCGCCCCCGTTGTTGCGGACCGCCTTGGGCGCCTTGGAGACATTGGCGAGCAGGTCCTCCAGCGACCGGCCCTGCAGCGAGCTGTCGCCGTTCACCGCCTCGTTCAGCTTGTCGACATAGGCCTGGTGATGCTTGTCGTGGTGAAAGGTCATCGTCTCCTTGTCGATGGCCGGCTCCAGCGCGTCATAGGCGTAAGGGAGGGGCGGTAGCGTAAAGGCCATGGGGAGGCTCCTTCGACAGGGGGGTTTCGACTGCGCCCTATCTAGGCGCCCGTGCGCCGAACCCAAGCCTCGCGCGGCGGAACCGTTCCAGCCCGGCGTTATTTCGACGGCGGCTGATGCGCCTTCAGACAGTCCCGGATCGCGCGCTTCAGGTCGCCCGGCGCTGTCGGCGCGTCGATGCCCTCCTCCTCGAGGACCGCACGAACTGCCGCGTCGAGGCCGTTAGGGAGGGCCGCGATCACACGTGCCTCGCCCTTGGGATGGAGACAGATTCCCACCTGTCGGCACAGGGCGGCGAACATGTCGTCATGGTTGGAAGCGGCGTCGGTCATCGTTCGGCCTTAAGCCTTTCGGCGTGGAACGCCACATGGTCGGCGATGAAGCTGGCCATGAAGAAATACGAGTGGTCGTACCCGGGCTGCATCCGCAGGGTCACGATCTGCCCCGCCTTCCGCGCTGCGGCGGTCAGCAGCTCCGGCCTCAGTTGCTCGCTCAGGAAAGGATCGGCGTTGCCCTGATCGATCAGTATCTCATCGTAGCAGCCGCCGCCCACGCCCGCTTCGATCAGCCGCGCCGCATCGTGCTCCGCCCACGCCGCCCGGTCCGGTCCCAGATAGGCGGTGAACGCCTTTTCGCCCCAGGCGCATCGGCTGGGGGAGGCGATCGGCGCAAAGGCCGAGACCGAGCGGAACAGATGCGGATGCCTGAGCGCCAGTGTCAGCGCCCCGTGTCCACCCATCGAATGGCCCGAGATCGACCGGACCCTCGTCGTCGGAAACTCCGCGTCGATCAGCCCGATCAACTCC
>DASRWP010000306.1:0-4494 GCA_035654535.1 Brevundimonas sp. | reverse complement strand
GGCCGTCGCCCTGGGGCGAGGGGCGTCCCGGCTGGCATATCGAATGCTCGGCCATGATCGAGGAGACGCTGGGTCTGCCGATCGACATCCACGGCGGCGGCATCGACCTGGTGTTTCCGCACCATGAGAACGAGATCGCCCAGGGCGTCTGCGCGCTCGGTCATGCCCACTCCGCCGACGCTCATGCCGCGTACAGCCGCTTCTGGATGCACAACGGCTTCCTGACCGTCGACGCCGAGAAGATGTCCAAATCGATCGGCAACGTGCTGCTGCTGCACGACCTCGTGCAGTCGATGCCGGGCGAGGTCGTGCGCTGGGCGCTGCTGAGCGCGCACTACCGTCAGCCCCTGGACTGGAACCAGTCGCTTCTCGATCAGAGCCGCAAGGCGCTCGATCGGCTCTACGGCGCCCTGCATCGCGCCGCTGCTGTCGCAGCCGATGGAGACGAGCCGCCCGCAGACTTCCTCAAGGCGATCGAAGACGACATCAATACGCCGGGAGCGATGGCGGCGCTGTTCGCCCTGTCGAGCGAGATCGAACGCGGGATGACGGCCGGGGACCACGCAACCGTCGCCCGCGCCAAGGGCCAGTTGGTCGCGGCTGCGGCCATTATGGGCGTGCTTCAGGCTGAACCCGCGACCTGGTTCGACGCCGGATCCGACGACGCGTTCAAGGCGGAGGTGGAAGCCCTGCTCGACCAGCGCAGCGCCGCCCGGGCGAGCAAGGACTGGCCCGAGGCGGACCGCATCCGCGATCGGCTGAACGCCCTGAACGTGATCGTCATGGACGGCCCGGCAGGCGCGACATGGCGTGTGAAGGCCTGACCGGCCTCAGGTGATGCGCTTGACGCTGACAGGGTCGCTCGCCGGGAACGTCTCTTCGACGCCTTCGTCGACCAGCGCCTCCTGCCGGCTCTCGGCGTCCCGGTCCTCCTCGCACAGCTGATCGGTCTTCCCGATCTCCCGCTCGGACGTCCGCGCGGCTGGCGTATTTGCGGGGTGAGCCTGCTGGTGGTCAGTGTGCCCGTTATCGGTGCTCATGGTGGCGCTCCCTAGTCCTTGGGGTGATCTTCTTCGCCGTCCGGGCCATAGCCCAGGTCGGCGATGTCGTCGTCCGAGAGGCTCTTCGCTTCCCAGTGGGCCGCGCTGGCCTGAGCCCCGCGCACGTCTTCCATCAGGCCGGCATAGACCAGCTCGACTTCGTCGTGGGTGGCGATGTCGCCGCCACCGGCGTCGATCTCGGTAAGCCGCTGGCCGTCCGCCCCGTAAAGGGAATCCGCTTCGGGTTCGACGCCGCTCGCCGACAGGGAGTCGTCGCCGTCGATGTCGTCCTCGTCGAACTCCTCCTCATCGGCGTCTCCGTCGGCGGTCGTGACGTCAAGCACGGCGGGCAGTTCTTCAAACGTCTTGAACTCGTTGGTCGGCGCGCCGGCGTCCGCTTCATCGAAGTTATCTTCGTCGAAGACTTCAGACTGGTCCTGATCGTCGGAGTAGTTGTCGATTTCCGCCATAACCGTCTCCCTGTTCGGAAGGTCAACGCAGCGCGGCTATTCGGCGTTCCGCGTCCTGACGGAGGCGTCCAGCGCCGCGCGAACTCGGGCGATCACCGGCTCCCAGTCGTCGAATGTCTCGCGGCGGAAGTGGCGGACGCCCGGATAAAAGGGATAGCCGGCGGTGGCGAGGAAATGCCAGTCGTCAGGGGCGTTGATCATCCAGGTGTTCGCCCCGACCGCAGCCGCCAGGTTGGTCCCGGCGATCCCGGGCCCGATCACCACATCCAGCGCCACCGACAGGGCCGCCACGTCTTCCAGATCGTCCTTGAGATCGATCGGGGGCGTCCAGATGCGCACGCCGGCCGCCTCGGCAGCGGCGAGATCCTCGACCACGTCGCCGCACTGCAGGTTGACCATTATAGCGCCAGGCGTCTCGAGCACCGGCCGCCAGCGGTCGAAGCTGGAGAAATAGCGGGCGCGGGATCCCGTCAGGACGAGGCTCTTCCAGTGCAGTCCGACCTTGAGGCCGGTCCCCAGCTTCGCGAGTTCGGCCCTCCAGTGGGCGACTTTCTCGGGGAGAGGGGGAAGGTAGCCGCGGCGCTCGGGGAAGCGATCGATCGATGGACGGAAGACCGCCATGAGCGACGCCATCGGGGTCCACAGATCGACCCCCTCGGCCTCGGGCAGGTCCTCGACGAACGGGACGTAGCGTGTGATCCGTCCCTCCAGCTTGACGGCCCTGTGGGCCCCCACGACCGCCTGCGGACAGGCGCGCTGGAACATTCCGACGAGCCGCGCTTCAACCGCGACGAAGACCTGTCCGTCAGGCCCGACCGCCTCGATGGCGTCGCCGACGCAGGTGCCGAAGACCATCTCATCGGCCAGCCCCTGCTCTCCAACGATCAGGAGTCGCTTGCCGGCCAGGCTCTCGGTCGAGGGATCCCAGCGAGGCGCGGGAACGGCGACGTTCATCGCTTCCGGCAGATTTCGATCAAGTCTCACCTCATAGGCCTCGAACCCCTCCGGGATCCGGCCGAGCGTCATCAGAAGCATGGCGCGCGCCATGTTCATCATCGCCCGCTCGTACGGGCTTTCAGCGCCCGGCAGCGCGGCGTCGACATCTTCCAGAGCCCCCGCGGCGTCGCCCAGCGGCTGCCGCGCATTGGCCCGGTTGTAGCGCGCCTTGGCGAAAGCGGGGTCCAACCTTAGCGCTTCCTCAAAGAAGGTCAGGGCCGTGGCCATGTCGCCTTGATCGCTCAGCACCGTACCGAGCGTGTTCCACAGCACCGGGGATTCGGGCTCCACGCCGAGTAACGCCTTGAGCGTCTCGACTGCGTCGCCGTAGCGCTTCTGGTCCCTCTGCACGCAAGCGAGGTTGTTGGTCGCCTCAACATGGCCGGGGTCGTGAGCGAGGTATTTCACCAGAAGTTTCTCGGCGATCTCCAGATAGCCGAGTTGATGCGCCAGCCGCCCGAGATCGTGGGCGATCTCGTTTTCGCTGGGCAGCAGCTTCATGGCCGCCTCGTAAGCCAGCAACGCCTGCGCCGGATCGCCGGACTTCTCTCGGCAGATCGCCAGCACGTGCCAGGCGATGCCGCTTTTCTCGTCGATCTGCAGAGCCTCGAGCGCCCGGTCGGCGCCGGCGGCGAAGTCGCCGGCGCGAATCGCCATCAGAGCCGTCTTCAGTTTCTGCAGCGCCTTGCGTTGGGCCTTGACCGCGATCTGCGGGCTGGCCAGCCGGTGCGACAGCTTGCGGATCGCCTCCGGCGAGGCGGAGTCGCCGACGACCCCCTGCGCCATCGGGGCGGGGGCGTGGACGATTTCGGGAGCCAGTTCGGCTGTCGACATGGGCGCGATCCTGATGCGTCCGCCACGATCCCCGGGCGGTCACAAGACATGGTTAACCACGCCTGTTTAATGTCTCTTCGTTCCCGGCTTCCTAACGTCGCCGCGAGCCTGTCAGGAGACTCTCCGGAAATGCCGCTCAAGCTGTCGTTGAAGCCCGGCGAGAAATTCGTGCTCAACGGGGCGGTGGTGCAGAACGGTGACCGGCGCGGAGTGCTGATCCTTCAGAACAAGGCGTCGGTCCTGCGCGAAAAGGACATCCTCCAGCCGGAGGATGTGAACAGCCCGGCGACCCGCGTCTATTTCCCCGTGATGATGATGTACCTGGACGAGTCGGCGGCCCCCAAGGTCTACGACGAGTTCGCGCTAAGGCTGACCGAGTTCATGGGAGCCACGCGCAATCCGGACGTTCTGGCCGACTGCGTCGCGGCCTCGCGCCACGTCATGCAGCGTGAGTACTACAAGGCCCTGATGGCGGCTCGAAAGTTGGTGGATTACGAAGAGGGGCTGGCGAATGTCGCTGCAGGCTTACAAGACCGCGGCCACGCGGGCTGAAACCCCGCGAGAGATGGAGTACCGGCTGTTCGGGCAGGTGACCCGGGCGCTGATGCACGCCTCGACCGTGGATCCGACCGATGTGCCGACCCGCATCGACGCCCTCGACTGGAACCGCCGCCTGTGGTCGGCGCTGGCGACCGACTGCGCCAATCCTGACAACGCCATGGACAAGGGCCTGCGCGCGCAGATCATCTCGATCAGCCTGTTCGTCAGCCGGCACTCCTCTGCCGTCATGCGTGGTGAGGACGATTTCGAAGCCTTGATCGACATCAACAAGATGGTCATGCAGGGCCTCGCCGGCCCCGCGCCCGCCGGTCAGGGTTCCGCCGAAGCGGCTTGAAGCGTCGGTAGGCAACGCGGTCTCTTCCGCCCGGCGATAGATGCCGACCCAAGCGCCGCATCGCCGTTAAGTCATTGAAATAAGTAGCTTCCGGGCCAGCCTTTATGCGGCCCGGTCTTTGCGTGGGCGTGCGCGAACCAGAACTGGTTCGACGGCCAGAAGGCCGTTCTTCACCCGACCAGAATGGAAGGACAGCCGATGGTTATGTCGGTCAACACGAACACGGGCGCGATGATCGCGCTCCAGAACCTGAACGCGA
>DASRWP010000305.1:0-8473 GCA_035654535.1 Brevundimonas sp. | reverse complement strand
CCCGGGGTGATTTTTTGTTGCGCGCACATACGCGCCGCATCCTGCCAGAGCAAGCTCCGCGGTTTCACGTCACTGTGCGGCGGCTTCGGACCGCAGGGACGGGAGCACCGGCCCTGCCCCGGACGGCAAGGCCCCGTCGGGGTCTCTCAGCCATGCCTCGATGTCTCGATAGACCGTCTCCGCCTGCAGGTCGCGGTTCAGGATGCGCCAGCCATCGGAATACCAGGCGGTGCGAAAGCCGGGGCGTTCGCCCGCCCGCTCGAGCGCGAGCCGCATCGGCGCCTGACGGATGACGTTGTCGGTCGCGCCATACAACAGCAGGGTCGGGGCGCGCACATCCCCCAAGCGGACGGACGCCGTCTCCATCAGGCCGACGAGGCCATAGAGGGCGTCGAAGCGTGTCGACAGGACGGTATTCGGATCGCGCCCGTTGCGGATCAGCTCCAGCATATTGTCCGACGCCGGCCGATTGCGCACGGCCCACTCCGGCGCGGTCACTGCCCGTTCGCCCATGATCCGGGCGGTGACCCACAGGCTGGCGCGGTTCAGCGGCCCCTGCGCCGACCAGCCCCACACCGCCGGCGCCAGCAGCACGACCCCGTCCGCCGCGGGCGGGCGGTCGGAGGCGAAGGCCGCCACGGCCACCGCTCCACCCATGCTCTCACCCACGACGGCGATCCGGGCGCGCGGGTGACGCGCCCGGGCCAACGTCACGGCGGTCCGCAAGTCTTCCGTCATCCGGGCCTCGCCCGCCCAGACGCTGCGGCCCGGCGCCTGACCGAAGCCGCGCTGGTCGATCGCCCATGTCTCGATCCCGCGCTCGGCCCACCACGGCCCAGCCAGACGCCAGGCGGCGCGGCTGTCGTTCATTCCGTGCAGGGCGACGACCACCGCCCATGGCTCGCCCTCCGGCGTCCACCGCGCCAGCGGCAGGCTCGCCCCGTCGTCCATGATCAGCGCGTCGGCGGTCAGAGAGGGCCCGGCGAATCCGGGCGGCGGCGCCAACGGCGGCTGGACGGCGGGGGTGGCGCATCCGGAGAGGCCAAGCGCCAGGGCGAGGGCGAGACCCGGAAGGAAGGAAGATTGCCGTCGGCCCTTCGCAGTCATGATCCCAGAATGCCCTGAACCCTCTCCCGAAGATACGGCAGCATCTCGACCTCAAACCACGAGTTCTTCCTCAACCACGCCGTATTGCGCCACGACGGATGCGGCATGGGCAGGATCGTCGGGGCATAGTCGCGCCAGGCCCTTACCGTCTCGGTCATATTCGTCTTCGCCCGCTCTCCCAGGGCCCAGACCTGCGCATAGCCGCCGACAAGCAGCGTCAGTTCGACGGTCGGCAAATCGGCCAGCAGCCTTGGACGCCAGAGCTCGGCGCAGCGACGCGGGGGCGGATAGTCGCCGCCTTTGGGCGCCGTGCCGGGGTAGCAGAAGGCCTGCGCCGCTACGCCGATCCGGCGGTCAGCGTAGAAGCTGTCGTAATCGACGCCCAGCCACTGACGCAGCCGGTCGCCCGAGGGATCGGTGAACGGCAGCCCGCTCTCATGCACCCGTCGCCCGGGCGCCTGGCCGCAGATCAGCAGCCGCGTCTCCGGAAACACGCGCACCACCGGACGCGGCGTGTGTGGCAACTGGCCGAGACAGGCGCGGCAGGCGCGGATGTCGGCGAGGACGGCTTCGAGACCGGTGGGCTCAGGCGAAGTCGTCATCATCCTCGACAACCGACGGCAGCACCGCCAGGGCCGCCGCCGTCTCGGCCTCCGTCGGCAGGCGCAGGCGGATCACGCCTTTCACGGCGTTCGGATCGACCGGCTTGCCCTTCTTGGTGATGGTCAGCCGACCCTGCTTCATCAGGCCGAGCGCGCAGGCGCGCACCTTGGGCAGCATCCGCTGCCACTGTTCCGGCTGGAGTTCCTTGGCCACTTCCGCCGGTTCGATGCTCTTGCCGCCGACGCCCTTGGGGTCAGCCTTCGCCAGTTTTTCGAAAATGGCGGTTTCGATGGGGTCGCTCATCGCGCCTGTATGGTGCATTGCGGGATCAGAACAAAGGCGCCCGGCTCAAGTAGCGCGTAGCGCGGTAGCCGACGAGGATTCCATGGTCGAGAAAGTCACGGTTACCGAGGGCGAATTCGCAGGCTGGCAGACCTATGACCTGCACGGCACCTTCGATCAGGTGGTGGGTCCCTTCTACTTCAGGCCGGACCCGGGCGGGCGGATGCGCTGCGCCTTCCGGGCTGAGCCGAAGCACATGAACGCGGGCCACCGGATGCACGGCGGCTGTCTGATGACCTTCGCGGACATCGCCCTGTTCCAGACGGCGTATCAGGAGATGGAGGGGGCCTCGGGCGTGACCGTGTCGCTGGAGTCGACCTTCATCGACGGCGCCTATGTCGGCGAACTGGTCGAGGCGACCGGAGAGGTGATCCGCGCCGGCAAGTCGCTGATCTTCGTCCGAGGCCAGATCCACGCTGGCGAGCGCGTGCTGATGACCTTCTCGGGCGTAATCCGGAAGTTCGAGAAGCGGAGCTGATCAGCCGTCGATGATGTCCTGCAGGATGCCGGCCATCCGCGCCTGCATCCGCTCGCATTCCTCGGGGCTTAGCCCGTAGCCGCCGGTGATCTCGCGGCTGATCGCCATTCCCATGATGAACCCGGAAGCCAGGCGCGCCCGCACGGCGGCGTCGGACCCGCCGACCCACTCTTCAAAGGGGTCGAAGAAGCGCTCGTTGGCGGTCTTCTGCACCAGTTCCATCGCCTTGGCCGACCCGATCGACCGCAGCAGGATCAGCAGGCCCTTCAGCTTGCTGGCGCTCTTGGTCTCAAAGATCGCTTCGTGCGCGACCCTTGCGCCGAAGGCCGTGCGATCGCCGCCCATGAGATCCGCACCGTTCTCGCAACTGTCTAGCACGATCACGAACAGGTCTTCCTTGGAACCGAAATACCGGGAGACCAGAGCCGCATCCACACCGACGTCCCGGGCGATATCGCGCATGCCGACATCGTCGTAGCTCTCACGCGCAAATCGTTCGCGGGCGGCGTCAAGAATGGCGGCGCGGGTGGCCTCGGCGTTACGCGGCCGAGGCGCGACGGGACAAAACAATTCGTGATCTCCGGGAAAGCCCCAAAGTCCATATGGCTTTGTCAACCGCTGTTGACAAGCTGAACCGTCAACACCATTAAGTCACCGGGCGTTGACTAACCGGCCTCCTCCCCCGTGCGCCGTGGTCGACAAGACAGGGACTGAACGTTTCATGCGCACCGCGAAAATCGTGGCCGCGTCCGCCTTGATGGCGGCCGCCCTCTATGGCTGCACCCAGAGGAGCGAGGCGCAGGCCCCGCCCCCTGCCCCGTCCGTGACTGTCGCCGTTCCGCTGGTTCGGGCCGTGCAGGATTGGGACGAGTTCACCGGGCGGTTCGAGGCGACCCAGTCTGTCGAGGTCCGCGCGCGTGTCGGCGGCTACGTCTCCGGGGTTCACTTCCGCGATGGCGACTACGTCCGCCGGGGCCAATTGCTTTTCACCCTCGATCCGAGACCGGCGCAGGCCGCGCTGGCTTCGGCTCGCGCCCAACTGGCGCAGTCGCAAGCCCAGATTAATCTGGCGCAGAGCGAACTGGCCCGCTCCGAAACCCTGCTGGAGTCGCAGGCCGTTTCGCAAGCCGAGGTCGACACGCGCCGTAGCGCCCTGCAGACCGCGCAGGCCGCGCTCGCCGCCGCCAACGCCAGCGTCCGCGCCCGCCAGCTGGACCTCGAGTTCACCCGGGTGACCGCGCCGATCTCCGGGCGGGTTTCGGACCGCCGCGTCGACGCCGGCAATCTGGTCGGCGGGGGATCGTCGGCCGCCGACGTCCTTACGACCGTCGTCTCCAGCGCTCCGATCCACTTCGTCTTCGACGGCTCAGAGGCGGTGCTGTTGAAGTATCAGCGGCAGGCCCGGCAGGGCGCCGCGCCGATTCAGGTCCGGCTTCAGGACGAGGCCGACTTCACTCGCGCCGGGACGCTCGACTTCACCGACAACGCTGTGGACACCGCCTCCGGCGTGATCCGGCTCCGGGCCGTCATCCCCAATGCGGACGGCTTCCTCAAGCCGGGCATGTTCGGTCAGGCCCGACTGGCCGGAGCCGGAACCTACAACGCCATGCTGGTGCCGGACGCCGCCGTGGCCACGGATCAGGCCCGCCGGATCGTCTATGTCGTCGCGGCCGACAGCTCCGTCGCGCCTCGCCCGGTCCAGCTGGGACCGCTGGTGGACGGCTTGCGGGTCGTTCGTTCCGGCCTCGGCCCCAACGACCGGGTCATCATCAACGGCGTCCAGCGCATCCAGCAGCCGGGCATGAAGGTTCAGGCCCGCAACGGCCGGATCCAGCCCGTCGCAAGGCCGCAACAGGCCCCGGTGACGGCGTCGGCCCCCGCATCGACGGCGACTTTCGCCGCCAGCCTGTCCTCGGGCGACTGAGCCGGACATGAACATCTCCCGCTTCTTCATCGACCGGCCGATCTTCGCGGCTGTGATCGCGGTGTTCATCACCCTGCTGGGCGCCTTCGCCTATCCGCTGCTGCCGCTGTCACAGTATCCCGAGATCGCGCCGCCGACGATCGCGGTCACCGCCGTCTATCCGGGAGCCTCGGCCGAGACGATGGCCGAGACCGTCGCCGCGCCGATCGAACAGGAGATCAACGGGGTCGAGCGCATGCTTTACCTGTCGTCGTCCTCGACCTCGGACGGCGTAGCCACGGTCACCGTCACCTTTGAGCCGGGCACCGACCTGGATGCGGCGCAGGTGCTGGTCCAGAACCGCGTCGCCCTCGCCGAGCCGCGCCTGCCCGAGCCGGTGCGCCAGATCGGCGTCACGGTGAACAAGCAGCAGAACGACTTCCTCCTGATCGCCGGCCTGACCTCGCCCAATGGACAGCTCAGCAACGACTACGTCGGCAACTACGCCCAGTCGGTGTTGCGCGACCGCCTGTTGCGCCTCGACGGCGTCGGCGCAGTGCAGGTGTTCGGCGGCGGCAACTATTCGATGCGGGTCTGGATCGACCCCAACAAGGCCGCCGCCCGCAATCTGACGGCCCAGGAAATCGTCGGCTCGCTGCGCGGCCAGAACAGCTCATCCGCCGCGGGCGCCATCGGCCAGCCGCCCTTCCCCACCAACGCCGCCGCCTTCCAGCTGCCGGTTCAGGTCCAGTCGAGGCTCAGTGATCCGGACCAGTTCGGCGACATCGTCATCAAGACCGACGCGCAGGGCCGCACCACGCGGGTGCGCGACGTCGCCCGGGTCGAGCTGGGGGCGCAGGATTACGGGATCCGTGGCTATTTCGACGGCCAGCGCGGCGTCGGCCTCGCCATCCAGCAACAGCCCGGCGCCAATGCGCTCGAGACGGCGGAGCTCGTGATGGCCGAGATCGAGGCCGTCAGGGCCGACCTGCCGCCCGGCATGGAAATCTCGATCCCCTACAATCCAACCGAGTTCGTAGCCGAGTCGGTCGAGGCGGTGCAGCACACTGTGTTCGAGGCGATGATCCTCGTCGTCCTCGTCGTGATCGTCTTCCTGCAGACTTGGCGGGCCGCGATCATCCCGATCGTGGCCATCCCGGTCTCGCTCATCGGCACCTTCGCCGTGCTGCTGGCGCTCGGCTATTCGATCAACTCGCTGTCGCTGTTCGGGCTGGTGCTCGCCATCGGCATCGTCGTCGACGACGCCATCGTCGTGGTCGAGAACGTCGAGCGGTACATCCGGCAGGGACTGACGCCCAAGGAGGCCGCCTACCGCTCGATGAAGGAGGTCTCCGGCGCCCTGATTGCGATCGGCCTGGTGCTGGTCTCGGTGTTCATTCCGACCGCCTTCGTGCCCGGCATTCCCGGCATCTTCTATCAGCAGTTCGCGGTCACCATCGCCTCGGCCTCGGTTATCTCCCTGCTGGTCTCCCTGACCCTGTCGCCGGCCATGGCGGCAGTGCTGCTGAAACCCCACGACCTGCACGGCGAGCCGGTCCGCAAGCCCGGCCTTCTGGGCGGGGCCGTCTACTATGGCGGTTGGGCCGGCCGTAAGTTCAACGCGGGCTTCGACTGGCTGTCCGACCGCTACGGACGATTGACGGCGCGGCTGGTCCGCACCGTCGGCGTGGTGCTGGCGATCTATGTCGCCCTGCTGGCGGTCACCGCCTGGCTCGTGGTCGACACCCCGACGGGATTTATCCCGGATCAGGATCAGGGCTTCCTGATCGGCGTCATCCAGCTGCCCGCCGGCTCGTCTCTGGAGCGGACCGAGGCGGTGATGGCCAAGGCCAGCGACATCATCAAGACCACCGAAGGCGTGGACGGCACCGTGGCCTTCGCCGGTCTCGACGGCGCCAGCTTCTCGTTCGGCTCCAACGCCGCGACCATCTTCGTGCGGCTCGACGAGTTCGAACATCGCAAGACGAAAGAGCAGGCGGCCTCCGCCCTCGCCGGCGCCATCACCGGAGCAACGTTCGGCATCGAGGACGCCAACATCTTCGTCATCGCCCCGCCCGCGGTTCAGGGACTGGGCAACGGCAACGGCTTCCAGATGATGGTGCAGGACCGCTCCGGCTCGGGCTATCGCGCGCTGGAAGGCGCCACCTTCGCCATGATGGGCGCGGCGGCGCAGGCGCCGGATCAGGTGCAGCAGGTGTTCTCGACCTACAACACCGGCTCGCCGCGCGTATCCGCCGACGTGGACCGCGACCGCGCCCTGATGATGGGGGTCCAGCCCCAGGACGTGTTCGACACGCTCGGGATCTATCTCGGCTCGGCCTACATCAACGATTTCAACTATCTGGGCCGCACCTTCCGGGTGACGGCGCAGGCCGAGCCTGCCTATCGCGACGACGTCGCCGACATCGCCAATCTGAAGACGCGTTCGGCCTCCGGGGCCATGGTGTCGATCGGAGCGGTGGCGACGCTGAACGACGACTCCGGCCCGGCCCGGGTGGTCCGGTACAACCTGTTCCCCTCGTCCGAACTTCAGGGACAGGCCGCCCCCGGCGTGTCGTCCGGTCAGGCGCTGGCCGCCATGGAAGGTATGGCGGCCCAGGCCCTGCCGCCCGGCTTCTCCTACGAATGGACCGGCCTCGCCCTGCAGGAGAAGGCGTCCTCCGGCGGGACCACGCTCGTCTTCCTGATGGCGGTGGTGTTCGTCTTCCTCGTGCTGGCGGCCCAGTACGAGGCCTTCACCCTGCCTATGGCCGTGGTCCTGATCGTGCCGATGTGCGTGCTCGCGGCGATGATCGGGGTCAATCTGCGCGGGCTGGACAACAACATCCTCGTCCAGATCGGTCTGGTGGTGCTGATCGCCCTTGCGGCCAAGAACGCCATCCTGATCGTCGAATTCGCCAAACAGGCCGAGGAGGAGGAAGGGCTCAACCGTTGGGACGCGGCCATCAAGGCGGCGCGGATCCGTCTGCGTCCGATCCTGATGACCTCATTCGCCTTCATCTTCGGCGTGGTGCCGCTAATGCTGGCCACGGGACCGGGCGCCGAGATGCGCCAGTCGCTCGGAACGGCCGTGTTTTCGGGCATGCTCGGTGTGACCCTGTTCGGCCTGATCTTCACGCCGGTCTTCTACGTCGTCAGCCGCTGGGCCGCCTCGAAGATCCCGCAACGGCCTGAAAAGCCCCGCTCGGTTCCGACCACGCACGGCCTGCCGCCCCATGACGCCGAAGCGGTCACGCCGCGCCTCGGAGACGCCTGATGACTGTTCGATCCCCGCTCCGCCTGCTGACGGCAGGCGCCGGCTCGGCCCTGCTGCTGGCGTCTTGCGCCGTCGGGCCAACGGCCCCGGACGCCGCCCTGCCCCCGGCGGCCGTTGGCGGCTTCATCGGCTCCGCCAGCCCCGCCGTGACCGCAGAGGCGGTGCGGGACGACTGGTGGCGGCTGTATGACGACCCGGCCCTCGACGCCCTGATCGCCCAGGCGTTGACCGAGAACAATGACCTGGAGGCCGCCGCCGCCAATCTGCGGCGGGTCCGCGCCGCGCTCGGCGAGGCCCGCATCGGCCGGCTTCCCTCGACCAGCACGACGGCGACCGGCCAGTACGGCCGCGCCTCGGCCGCAACGGTCCCGGGCGGTAATGGCGGGCAGCCTCTCGACGAAGGCGAAACCTACGACGTCGGCCTCGACGTCGCCTACGAAATCGATCTGTTCGGGCGCGTCGGTTCCGGCATCCGCGCTGCCCGCGCCGACGCCGACGCTGCGGCGGCCGCCCTCGAAGTGGTCCAGGTCTCGGTCGCGGCCGAGACCGCCCGCGCCTATGCCGACGCCTGTTCCGCCAACGCCCGGATCGAGGTGCTGGAGCGCACCATCGAGCTGCAGTCCGGCACCGTGGACCTGACCCAGCGCCTGCTCGACGGGGGAGCCGGGAACGGCCTCGACACCGCCCGCGCCCGGGCGGCGCTGGAATCCACCCGCGCCGGCCTGCCGCCGCTGCGGGCGCAGCGCGACGGCGCCCTGTTCCG
>DASRWP010000304.1:0-8128 GCA_035654535.1 Brevundimonas sp. | reverse complement strand
GGATGTGCTCGCGCGTCTGCGGCATCGGACCGTCAGCGGCCGACACCACCAGAATGGCGCCGTCCATCTGCGCGGCGCCCGTGATCATGTTCTTCACATAGTCGGCGTGGCCCGGGCAGTCGACGTGCGCATAGTGACGGTTGGCCGTCTCATACTCGACGTGCGCCGTGTTGATCGTGATGCCGCGCGCCTTCTCTTCCGGAGCCGCGTCGATGTCCGCATAGGCCATCGCCTTGGCGCCGCCGGCCTTGGCCAGCGTCATCGTGATCGCCGCCGTCAGCGTCGTCTTGCCGTGGTCCACGTGACCAATCGTGCCGATGTTGCAGTGCGGCTTGTTACGTTCGAACTTTTCCTTGGCCATTCTCTTCTCTCCGTCCCCTGAACAGGGGGCTTTTCCAAAACTTCAGGGGTGGGGTTTAAGCGGAATACTTCTTGATCACTTCGTCGGCGACGTGTTGCGGCACCGGCTCGTAGTGGTCGTACTGCATGGTGAAGGCGGCGCGGCCCTGCGACATCCCGCGAAGGGTGTTCACATAGCCGAACATGTTGGCCAGCGGCACGAAGGCGTTCACGACCGTGGCGTTGCCCCGCATGTCCTGACCCTGGATCATGCCACGACGGCCGTTCAGGTCGCCGATCACCGAGCCGAGGTAGTCCTCGGGGGTCACGACCTCGACGGCCATGATCGGCTCGAGCAGCTTGGGCGCGCCCTTGTCCTTCAGTTCGCGGAAGGCGGCGCGGGCCGCGATTTCGAACGCCAGCACGCTGGAGTCGACGTCGTGGAACTTGCCGTCCGTCAGAGTCGCCTTGAAGTCGATCAGGGGGAAGCCGGCCAGCAGGCCGTTGTCCTTGGACGAGTTCAGGCCCTTCTCGACGCCGGGGATGTATTCCTTGGGCACGGCGCCGCCGACGATCGAGTTCTCGAACACGAAGCCCGAACCGGGTTCACCGGGCTCGAACGTGATCATGACGCGGGCGAACTGGCCCGTGCCGCCGGTCTGCTTCTTGTGGGTGTAGTCGATGTCGACCTTGTGGCCGAGCGATTCACGGTAGGCGACCTGGGGCTGACCGATCGTGGCGTCGACCTTGTAGGTGCGGCGCAGGATGTCGATCTTGATGTCCAGGTGCAGCTCGCCCATCCCCTTGAGGATGGTCTGGCCCGACTCGTGATCGGTCGAGACGGTGAACGAGGGATCCTCGGACGCCAGCTTGGCGAGGGCGACGCCCAGCTTCTCCTGGTCGGCCTTGGTCTTGGGCTCCACCGAGATCTCGATCACGGGCGCCGGAAATTCCATCTTCTCGAGGATGACGGGCGACTTCAGCGGATCGCACAGGGTGTCGCCGGTGCGGGTGTCCTTCAGGCCGGCCAGGGCGACGATGTCGCCGGCGTAGGCTTCCTTGATGTCCTGACGGTCGTTCGAGTGCATCAGCAGCATGCGGCCGACGCGCTCTTTACGATCGCGGCTGGAATTCAGCAGGCCCATGCCGGTTTCCATCTTGCCGGAATAGATGCGGCAGAAGGTCAGCGAGCCGACGAAGGGGTCGTCCATGATCTTGAACGCCAGAACCGACAGGGGCTCGTCGTCGGAGGCGCGACGAACGATCGGCTCTTCCGTCTTGAAATCGATGCCCGGCGTCGGCGGGATGTCGACCGGCGACGGCAGGTAGTCGACGACGGCGTCCAGCAGCGTCTGCACGCCCTTGTTCTTGAACGCCGAGCCGCACAGGATCGGATAGAAGGCCCCGGTCAGCACGGCCTTGCGGATGCACTTCTTCAGCACTTCCAGCGACGGCTCGGTGCCGTCAAGATAGGCTTCCATCGCCTCGTCATCGAGCTCGACGGCGTTGTCGATCAGGTACTGGCGAGCGGCGACGGCCTTGTCCATCAGGTCGTCGGGGATCGGCCCGACGGTGAAGTTGGCGCCCAGAGCGTCGTTGTCCCAGACCACCGAATTCATGGCGACGATGTCGACGAGGCCCGACAGGGTGTTTTCCGAACCGATCGGGAACTGGATCGGCACAGCCTTGGCGCCCAGACGGTCGCGGATCGACTGCACCGAGGCGTCGAAGTCAGCGCCGATCTTGTCCATCTTGTTGACGAAGACGATCCGCGGCACGCGGTACTTGTCGGCCTGCCGCCAGACCGTTTCAGTCTGGGGCTCGACGCCGGCGTTGCCGTCCAGCACCGTCACGGCGCCGTCGAGGACGCGCAGCGACCGCTCGACCTCGATGGTGAAGTCCACGTGGCCAGGGGTGTCGATGATGTTGAGGCGCTTCTCTTTCCAGAAGGCGGTCGTCGCGGCGGACGTGATGGTGATGCCGCGCTCCTGCTCCTGATCCATCCAGTCCATGGTCGCGGCGCCGTCGTGGACTTCGCCGATCTTATGGTTCTTGCCGGTGTAGTAGAGGATGCGCTCGGTCGTCGTCGTCTTGCCCGCGTCGATGTGGGCCATGATGCCGAAGTTGCGGTAGTCCTCGATCTTGTTGAGACGGGCCATGGGAAGCGTGCCTTGAAGTGAGTTCAGGACGCGTTTCGCGCCCTCGGGGAGATATCGATCTGTGCGGATAAACGGGCGCGGGCGATTTAGCTCAAACCGCCCGCGCCGGATAGTCTCAAGATAGGGACCGAACAGGGCCCCTTGAAGGCGTTACCAGCGGTAGTGGCTGAAGGCGCGGTTGGCCTCGGCCATCTTGTGGGTGTCTTCGCGCTTCTTGACCGCGGTGCCGCGGTTGTTCGAGGCGTCCAGCAGCTCGGCGGCCAGCTTTTCCGTCATGGTGTTCTCACCACGCTTGCGCGCGGCGTTGACCAGCCAGCGGATGGCGAGGGCGCGACGGCGATCAGGGCGAACCTCGACCGGCACCTGATAGGTGGCGCCGCCGACGCGACGCGAGCGGACTTCAACGGCCGGAGCCACATTATCCAGCGCAGCGTGGAACGTCGCGACGGGCTCCTGTTCCTTCTTCTTGTCGGCCAGGATTTCGAACGCGCCGTAGACGATGTTCTCGGCGACGGCCTTCTTGCCCTCGTACATGACGTAATTCATGAACTTGGTGACGACGAGATCCTTGTACTTGGGATCCGGCAGAACTTCGCGCTTCTGGGCGCGGTGACGACGGGACATGGGCTTGGCCTTCTAAAGCGGTGTCGGACGGCTGGTCTTGACCAGCGAATGGAGGGAGGCGGTCGCTTACTTCGGACGCTTGGCGCCGTAGTGCGAACGGCGCTGCTTGCGGTCCTTGACGCCTTGCGTGTCGAGCACGCCGCGCAGGATGTGGTAGCGCACGCCGGGCAAGTCCTTGACGCGGCCGCCGCGGATCAGGACCACCGAGTGCTCCTGCAGATTGTGGCCTTCGCCGGGGATGTAGCACACGGCTTCGATGCCCGTGGTCAGGCGCACCTTGGCGACCTTACGCAGAGCCGAGTTCGGCTTCTTCGGGGTCGTCGTATAAACGCGGGTGCAGACGCCGCGGCGCTGGGGACAGCCCTTCAGGGCAGGCACCTTGTTGCGGACCGGCTTGGGTTGGCGCGGCTTGCGGATCAGCTGGTTGATAGTCGGCATAGGGTCTCGGTTCTCTTCGATCGATGGGGGCGTGTGCCTTTCGGCCGGAGCGCCCCGGTGAGCCTTCTTTTCGGACGACGCCTCAGCGCCGCCCCGGGTTGAGTTCCGAGCAGGAGCCGCGACCAAACGAAAAAACCGGAACGCGCGCTTTGGGCGTTCCGGCGGGCACAGCCCGTCCGCTCGATTGTGACGATCCCGGAGCCCGGCGAACCGGGAGCCTCGAAAGTGGGGGGCTTCTACGCGCGGGGGGGCCGAAGGTCAAGGGTGGCGCTCCGCCCGGAAAGCGCCCGACCGTGCGACCAGGCCGCAATACGGCCACGCTCCGCCGCACAGATGCGGCCATGGCGGGAGAACGTGGACCGGCGAAACGCCGGGAGGGAGGACGCGGCAACGCCGAGCGATGGCGGACGCCCGCCATTGTCGCAGCCTCGCTGGCGCTGCACGCCCTGCTGCTCGGCTATCTGGGGCTTCGCACCGTCGGCGCCGATATGCGGTTCCGGGGCGCTCTGCAGCCTGATCCACCGCCCATCCTCATCCAGCTTGAGCCTCGGCCGCTCCTGCAGGGCGAGACGGCGCGGGTCCGGCCGGCTCCGCGACCTTCGGTGGCGCTCCCGGCGCCGGCGGAGGCGCGCTCCGCACCCGGCGCGGCTGTTAGCCCGCAACTTGAAAGCCCGGACGAGGAGGACGCTCCGGCCCCGCCCTCCCCCCGCACGGCCGCGCCCGCCGCAGGGGCCCCGGCTCCCCCCGCGGGCGGGGTCTGGACGGTCCGGCCGCGCACCCTCGGCGATCGGATCGGTCAGGGGCTGCGCACCAGCCCTCTCGGCTGCGCCAGTCCGGACCTGCTCAGCGCCGCAGAACGCGCCATTTGCGACGACCGTTTCGGGCGTCGCGCCGCCACCGCACGGCCGATTGAAGGCTCCGGCGATCCCGCGCGCGACGGCCGCTTCGCCCGGGAGGGCGCGCGCCGGCTCCGCGAATACGAAGACCGTCGCCGACCCCTCGCGGGCGGCAGCGGCAATGTCGGCCCGCAGGACGGGCCCGGCTCCAACTTCGGGACCGGCGTCGCAGGCGCTCATCTGGATCGATCCTTGCGGCCGGAGTCGACCGAGAACATCCGCACGCGGAGAGACGGAGACCGAAGCGCCGGAACGCCGCTGACCCCCGGAAGCGGGTTCCAGAGAGAACGGCCGCGGTAGCCCTTCTGTGGGAACTGCCGGCGCGCGGAGGCCCCAATACCGACACGCTTGCGCCCTCCCATGGGCGCATGGCGGGTGGGCGGGGGTGTGATCGACCGGGTTGGGCGCAGGCCGCCCTCGCGACGCGGTGTCGCACAGCGGCCATCGTCGCTGTGTCGGTCTGTGGCCATGTCGCGCTGCTCGCGTGTTTCGGCATGCGTTCGATCGGCCTCGCCAATCCGGATTTGCTTCAACCCGGCCGGGAGCCCGTCATCTACATCGAGATAGAACCCCGGCCCCTGCTGCCCGGAGAGGCGGCCCGATACCGTGCATCAATTGAAAAGCCTCGGGTGATCCTCGCCTTGCCCGGGACCCGTAGCGCCGCTTCGCCCTTGCGGAGCCGGATGGACGATGACGATCAGGTTGCGCCGGCCACGCGCCCGCTCGCCGCCCCGCCGCCGGGCCCACTGCCGCTATCGTCCGGCGTCGAGGACTGGGTGGTGCGTCCCGGGACGCCGGGTGACCGGATTGGCCGCGGCCTGCGCACGCGAGGGCCAGGCTGCAACAGCCCGGCGCTGTTGAGCGCTGCGGAGCGCGCGATCTGCGACGACCGGTTTGGCCGCCGCGCAGCCGCCGCGCCGCCGCTCGCCGGTACGGGCAATCCCGAACGTGATGCCCGCTTCGCACAGGAAGGCGCTCGCCGTCTGGCCGACTACGATCGACGCCGCCGCTCCCTTTCCGGCCGCCCGGGTGTTTCGCTGACCCATGATTGCGGCGGCTCCAACCTCGGCTTCAGCTGCGCCGGGGGTCACCTCAGGCCCGAGTTCAGGCAGGACGTTGAGGCCACCTTGAACCAGAATCTCGGCGCAGACCGGGACGACCCCGACGTCCCGCGCTTGCCGCGGGCCGGCCAGACCGACGACTGATCGCCCATAGCGAAAAGGCGGCCCCGTCGCCGGAGCCGCCCTCGTCGCTTCAGTTTCGACCCGAGATCAGCCTTCGCTGCTCTCCAGCTCCAGCGCCAGATCGGCCGGAAGCGGCTCGATGGCGTCTTCGCGTTGCGAGGTCAGGACAGCGTCGCGCTCGTTGGCGATCTTCTGCAGGGCCCGCAGATAGGCGCCCGTGCCCGCCGGGATAAGGCGGCCGACGATGACGTTCTCCTTCAGGCCTTCCAGTGTATCGATCTTGCCGTTGACCGAGGCGTCGGTGAGGACGCGGGTGGTTTCCTGGAAGGACGCCGCCGAGATGAAGCTGCGGGTCTGCAGCGACGCCTTGGTGATGCCCAGCAGGACCGGCTGGGTCGTGGCCTGACGGCCGCCGCGCTTTTCGACCTTGGCGTTCTCGAGAACCGCCTCGGCGACCTCGACCGTGTCGCCACGGATCAGGGTCGTCTCGCCGGAGTCGATGATCTCGACCTTCTGCAGCATCTGGCGAACGATCACCTCGATGTGCTTGTCGTTGATCGGCACGCCCTGCAGTCGATAGACCTCCTGCACTTCGTTCACGAGGTACTCGGCCAGCGCCTCGACGCCTTGGATGCGCAGCAGGTCGTGCGGATCCGGGTTGCCGTCGATGATGTAGTCGCCCTTCTGGATCAGATCGCCGTCGTGGACGGAGATGTGCTTGCCCTTGGGGATCAGGAATTCGACCGGTTCGGCCTGGTTGCCGTCGGCGTCCAGTTCCGGCGTGATCTTGATACGACGCTTGTTCTTGTAGTCGCGTCCGAATTCCACACGGCCGTCCATCTCGGCGATGACCGCGCAGTCCTTGGGACGACGGGCTTCGAACAGCTCGGCCACCCGCGGCAGACCGCCGGTGATGTCGCGCGTCTTGGCTCCCTCGGTCGGGACGCGGGCGATGATTTCGCCCGGCTTGACCACGTCGCCGTTGTTCACGGACAGAACCGCGCCCACCGGCAGCAGGTACCGGGCGTCGGAGCCCGAGGCCAGCTTGGCGTAGGCGTCGCCCGAGGTGACGCCCATGGCCGGACGGAGGTCCGCCCCGCGCGGGCTGGCCCGCCAGTCGCTGACCACGCGCTGGGCGATGCCGGTCGCCTCGTCGGTTTCCTCGCGGACCGAAAGGCCCTCGACCAGGTCCTCGAACCGGATCGCACCGCCGACTTCCGTCAGGATCGGAGAGGTGTAGGGATCCCACTCAGCCAGACGCTGGCTGCGCTTGACATCAGATCCCTCGACCACCCGCAGACGGGCGCCGTAGGGAATCTTGTGGCTTTCGCGGTCCTTGCCGTCGACCACGATGGTGACGACGACGTTGCGGCTCATGGCCACGAGATCGCCGTGCGCCGCCTTGACGGTAGGCCCGGTGATCTTGGCGACCCCGGCGTTGGTCGCCTCGTAGAACGAGGTCTCCGCCACCTGGGCCGTACCGCCGATGTGGAAGGTCCGCATCGTCAGCTGGGTGCCCGGTTCGCCGATGGACTGGGCGGCGATGACGCCGACAGCTTCGCCGATGTTCACGTTGGTGCCGCGCGCCAGGTCCCGCCCGTAGCAATAGGCGCAGATGCCGGCTTCGGCTTCGCAGGTCAGGGCCGACCGGACCTTGACCGACTGGACGCCCGCGTTGTCGATGACCTCGACTTCCTCTTCCTGCAGATAGGTGTCTGCCTTGAAGAGGATGGTTTCGCCGCCCGGTTCCTTGATGTCCTCGGCCGCGTAACGGCCCAGGACGCGTTGGCCCAGCGAGACCAGCACGTCGCCGCCTTCGACCACGGCGCGCAGGGTGATGCCCCGCGTGGAGCCGCAATCGTCCTCGGTGACGATCGAGTCCTGCGCCACGTCAACCAGACGACGCGTCAGATAGCCGGAGTTGGCGGTCTTCAGCGCAGTGTCGGCCAGACCCTTGCGGGCGCCGTGGGTGGAGTTGAAGTACTCCAGCACGGTCAGGCCTTCCTTGAAGTTCGAGATGATCGGCGTCTCGATGATCTCGCCCGACGGCTTGGCCATCAGGCCGCGCATGCCGCCCAGCTGCTTCATCTGCGCCTGCGAGCCGCGGGCGCCCGAGTTGGCCATCATGAACACCGAGTTGATGTCCGGGTTCTGGCCCTTGGCCAGCACGCGGGGTTGGGCGATCTCGCCCATCATCGCATCGGCGATCTTGTCCGTGGCCTTGGCCCAGGCGTCGACGACCTTGTTGTACTTCTCACCTTTGGTGATCAGTCCGTCGGCGTACTGTTGCTCGTACTCCTCGACCTGGGTGCGGGTGTCAGCAACCAGCCCGGCCTTGGCGGCCGGGATGACGATGTCGTCCTTGCCGAACGAAATGCCCGCCTTGGCCGCCTCGCGGAAGCCCAGCTGCATCATCTGGTCGGCGAAGATGACCGTCGCCTTCTGACCGCAGTGGCGATAGACCTGATCGATCAGGTTGCCGATTTCC
>DASRWP010000303.1:0-3668 GCA_035654535.1 Brevundimonas sp. | reverse complement strand
GCGAGGTAGACGGCCGCGCCCGCGATTTCGTCGGGTTGTCCAATCCGCTTGAGCGGCGCGGGGTCCGTGACCTGCTTCAACAGCTCGGGGTTCTCCCACAGGTATTTGGCGAAGTCGGTCTGGACCAGACCGGGCGCGATGCAGTTCACCCGCACGTTTGACGGCCCCCATTCGACCGCGAGGTTGCGCGCCAGCTGCATGTCGGCGGCCTTGGAAATGTTGTAGGCGCCGATGAGAGCGTTGCCGCGCAGGCCGCCGATCGACGAGACGACGATCACGGATCCGTCCTTCCGCTCCAGCATCTGGGGCGCGACCATCTGGATCAGCCAGTGGTTGGAGACGACGTTGTTCTGCAGGATTTTGCCGAACTGCTCGTCGTTGATGCCCGACATCGGTCCGGCATACGGGTTGGTGGCGGCGTTGCAGACAAGGATGTCGATCCGGCCGAAGGCGGCGTTGGTCTCGTCGACCAGCCGCTGCAGGTCTTCCTTCGAAGCGATGTTGGCGGGGATGGCGATGGCCCGGCCCTCGCCATGACGGGCGTTGATCGCCTGCGCGACCTCATCACAGGGCCCGGCCTTGCGAGAAGAGATCACCACCCGCGCGCCGTGCTCCGCCATGCGTTCGGCGATGGCCTTGCCGATCCCGCGCGACGAGCCGGTGATCACCGCGACCTTGCCGCTCAGATCGAACAATTCCATCGTTAACCTCGAAAGACTGGGGGAATCCGCACAGCGCCGCTAGGCGATCCGTCCTGATACCCCGATACTCGGGCGATTCCATCCGGGAAGACGGATCCACCGTTGCCGATGCGCGCACTCACCCAGGCCTTCCTGTTCTTCGGCTACCTGTTCCTGGCCCTTACCGTTGGCGCGTTCGTGTGGCGTGCCGGGCTCGGCGCGGGAGCGGGCGCCGCCGGCGCGATCGGCACGCTGGGCCTGCTGGCGGCGATCCACACCTACCTGACCGGGCGCGCCGACAAGGCCGCGCTGCGCAAGGAAATCGATCAGGTGCGTGAGGCCCACCGGCTGCTCGCCGACGCCATGGAGTCGACCCAAGGCGCGCTGACCGAACTGGCGCAGGCGATCGAGTCCGGCGCCGTGGTGTCGAACGAGGCCCTGACCGGCGAGGTTCGGATGCTGGAGAGCCTGATCGCCCAGATGAGCGAATCGCTGGACCGGCGCATGGCCCAGCCGGAGCCGCTCAGCGCCTTCGAGGCGCGGCACCGCGACCAGTCGAACGTGCTGCTGCAGACCATCCATGAAGCGCTGGCCGAGAACCGGGTCGATCTCTACCTGCAGCCGGTGGTGTCCCTGCCCCAGCGCCGGACCATTTTCTACGAGAGCTTCACCCGCCTGCGCGCCGCCGACGACCGGGTGATGATGCCCGCGGAATACCTGTCCATCGCCGAGGGCGAGGGGCTGGTCCCGGCCATCGACAATCTGCTGCTGTTCCGCTGTGCCCAGATCGTGCGGCGGCTGGCGCGTCAGGATCGCAAGGTCGGAGTGTTCTGCAACGTCGCCCTGTCGTCGCTGGGCGACGAGACCTTCTTCCCGCAGTTCCTCGACTTCCTGTCCGAGAACCGCGATCTCAATCAGGCGCTGATCTTCGAGCTGGGTCAGGCCACTTTCGACGCCCGGGGCGCGGCCGAGGCGCGCAACATGGCCAAGCTGGCCGACCTCGGCTTCCGGTTCTCCATCGACAAGGTGCAGACGCTGGACCTCGACTTCGCCGATCTGCAGCGGTCGGACGTCAAGTTCATGAAGGTCGCCGCGGACCTGCTGATCGAGCAGTTGCTGGACGCCGACGGCGCCTCGGCCCTGCCGTCGCTGCGAGACATCTCGGCCGCCGACTTCGCCGGACTGACGCGCCGCTACGGCATCGAGCTGATCGCCGAGAAGTGCGAGAGCGAACGACAGATTGTCGACATCCTCGAGCTCGACATCGGCATGGGTCAGGGTCACCTGTTCGGCGAGCCGCGCGCCATCAAGGAGGCCGTGCTGGCGGAAACCGACCCGCCAGCCGACTTCATCCGCTCGACCCTCCGCAGCGCCGACCATCGCCGCCGGTTCGGCTGAGCGTGCACAGTCCACGGACCGAGTGACGCCGAACCGTAACCGCGACGGCTAAAAACAATCATCGAACCGTAAGCGATCCGCCAACGTTCAAAGCCGCCGACCTCGATATCGCTTCCTCCCAGGGATTAAGTGGGGAATCGAACCGTGACCGATCTGATGCTGACCGGCCGTCACAGCGACGGCGATCTGGACTTGAACGCTTCCGACAATCCGACCTTCGGCAGCATCGTCGAAGCGCGACAATCCCGACGGGCGATGCTGGGCGGGATGGTGGCGGTAGCGTCGCTGTTCGGCTTGTCGGCCTGCGACTCCGGCAGCAACGGCTCCGATCCGGTGATCACCGCCGGCGCCGTCGGCGCGACCAGCTCGGGAAAACAGGTTACCCTATCCGGCTCCGGCCAGGGTGTCGTCCAGACCCAATGGACCCAGGTTTCCGGTCCCGCCGTCACGCTCAGCGCCGCCGAAGGTTCCACGGTTACCTTCATCGCTCCGGCCGTCGCCACCTCGACCGCTCTCGTGTTCCGCCTGACGGCCCTGAACGGCGCCGGGCGGACGACAACGATCGACACCACCGTCACCGTCGGGCCGGCCGTTCTGGACTTCACGGCCGTCGCCAAAAATCTGAACGACGTCGTCACCGTGCCCGCCGACTATACCGTCAATGTCCTTTTCCGCCTCGGAGACCCGATCAACGGCGCGACGCCGGCCTACGCCAACAACGGCACGGACACGAACTTCGCCAGCCGAGCCGGCGATCATCACGACGCCATCTACTATTACGGCCTCGCGGCCTTCGGCTCGGCGCGTGACGACAATAACTCCAGCCGTGGTCTGCTGGTGAACAACCACGAGAACATCACGGAGCAGTATCTGCACGTGAACGGCCCGACCAGCGTCGGCGGCGTCCGCCCTGAGGCTGAAGCGATCAAGGAAATCGAGTGTCACGGCGTCTCGGTCATCGAGGTGTCGCGCAGCGCCGCGGGCTGGACCTACAACCAGACCTCGACCTTCAACCGCCGCATCACGCCCAATACGCCGATGGTCTTCAACGGTCCGGCGCGCGGCGACGCGGCCATACGCACGGCCTTCTCGCCCACCGGGCTGGCCGGCCGGGGCACGATCAACAACTGCGCCAACGGCTACGCGCCGTGGGGCACCAATCTGACCTGTGAAGAGAATTGGGCAGGCTATTTCCGGCGCCCCTCCAGCGACAACGCGAACCGCACGGCCCGTCAGGTCGTCGGCTTGAACCGCTACGGCGTGTCTAGCTCGACCGGGGCCAACAGCTGGTCCACAGTCGTGCCCTCGACCCCCGGCGACACCCGGTACGCCAGGTGGAACGCCGTGGCGGATCCGCTCGCCGCGGCGGATGGCTCGGGGGATTTCCGAAACGAACCCAACCAGTACGGCTGGGTCGTCGAGATCGATCCCTACGACCCGGCCTCCACGCCCCGCAAGCGTACGGCGCTGGGCCGCATGGCGCATGAGGGCGCCTGGCCTTCGAACTTCGTCGCAGGTCAGCGTCCTGCCTTCTACATGGGCGATGACAGCCGCAACGAGTATTTCTACAAGTTTGTCTCGGCCATGCCT
>DASRWP010000302.1:0-1970 GCA_035654535.1 Brevundimonas sp. | reverse complement strand
CAGACCTTTTGTCCCTTCTGGAACTGCGCGCGCGCCATGCCACTCTCCGACGGTTCGTCGGAAACATGCCCGCCGCGGATGAACACCCGGTTCCGCGACAGGGTGAAGCGGAAGTTAAGGGACGAGCGCGGGCGGCGGCATGCCGGCCACCCGCGCCGTGGATTCAGGACGTGCGCGAAATGTCTTCCAGCGCCTCGCCGGCGTATTTCTCCTTAACGCGCGTGGAGAGGTCGCCCAGCGAGACCACGCCGACCAGCCGGTTGTCCTTGTCCAGCACGGGAAGGCGCCGGATCTGCCGCGAACCCATGGAGTCCAGCACCGTCTGCAGATCGTCGTCGGCCCGGGCGGTGTGGGGATCGCGGGTGATGTACTCGACGACCGGGGCGGTGCAGGCGGCGCCCTGGGCCACGGCCCGGATGGTCACGTCGCGGTCCGTGATCGTGCCGATCAGGGTGTCGCCCTCGGCCACGGGCATAAAGCCGAAATCGCCCGACGCCATGCGCGAGGCGACCTCCTGCAGGGTGTCGCCGGGGCGAGCGACCTGAACATCCTTGCTCATTATGTCGCGAATTTTCATCGGGCTTCTCCTTTGGTGGGTCGCTCACAAAACCCCCGCCCGCAACGGCGGTTCCTGTCGTTTGGACAACGAGGGTCTCAGGAAGCGGTCAGCCGCCGCGCGGTTATGTGTATCCACGGTCCGAGGTGGATCGAAAAACTGAGGAATACGATCATGAAAACCGCTGGGATCCGGAAGGCTCTGCTCCCCACGCTGGCGGCGTCGGCGGTCATGTTGGCCACCCCGGCGCTGGCGCAAAACGTCGGCTTCTCCATCAGCTTCGGCTCGCCCGGCTATAGCCAGGGCTATAGCCAAGGCTACGGTCAGGGCTATGGCTACGGTCAAGGCTATGGCTACGGCCAGGGTTACGGTCAGGCTCACGGTCAGGACCTGCGCTACCGCGCCGAGCGGCTGTCGCAGATGATCAACCGCGTCGCCTACAACGGCCGTGTCTCCCGCGGCGAGGCGCAACGCCTGAGCTACGAGATGCAGCAATATCGCAGCCTCGAGTGGCGCTACGCCCGCGACGGCCTGAGCGGCCGTGAGTACGCCGTGCTCAGCGACCGGCTGAACCGCATCGAGGCCCTGCTTCGGTACGAGCGCCGCGACCGCTGGTAAGGCGGATCGCCTGACGGAGGGCCGCCCCGGCGACGGGGCGGCCCTTTCGTTTGCGCGCCGCTCCCGCTAAGCCGCGCGGGCCAGCCGGAGCCCCATCATGTCCCAGACCGCCGCCGCCGAGAGCCGTGACATCCTGAGCCGGCTGGGCGTGCCGGCCGGGGTGTGGAGTTCGGACGGTTTCGAGGCGCGCTCGCCGATTGACAGCTCGGTCGCCGGGCGGGTGGCGGAAACGCCTGACCTGCAGGCCGTAGCCGCCCGCGCTGTCATAGCCTTCGATGCCTGGAAGCGGCTTCCGGCGCCGCGTCGCGGCGAACTGGTCCGCCTCTTGGGCGAGGAGCTGCGCGCTTCAAAGGACGATCTGGCCCGGCTGGTGACGCTCGAGGCCGGGAAGATCGTCTCCGAAGGCCTCGGCGAGGTGCAGGAGTTGATCGACATCTGCGATTTCGCCGTCGGCCTGTCGCGGCAGCTGTACGGGCTGACGCTGGCCAGCGAACGCCCCGGCCATCACATGCGCGAGACGTACCAGCCGCTGGGTCCGGTGCTGGTCATCTCGGCGTTCAACTTTCCGGTCGCGGTGTGGGCGTGGAACGCCTGCCTGGCGCTGGTCTGCGGCGATCCGGTGATCTGGAAGCCGTCCGAGAAGACGCCCCTCACGGCGCTGGCCACGCAGGCCGTGTTTGACCGCGCAGTCGCCCGGTTCGGGGATGCCCCGGAGGGTCTGTCGCAGCTCGTCATCGGCGGCCGGGAAGCCGGAGAAGCGCTCGCCGCCGACCCGCGCATCCCGCTGGTCTCCGCC
>DASRWP010000301.1:0-22769 GCA_035654535.1 Brevundimonas sp. | reverse complement strand
AGCGACTTCACGCGGGCGAACAGGATCACGTCGTCGATCGGCTTGGTGACGAAGTCGTCCGCGCCGGCGTCCAGACCCTTGATCTTGTCCTCGCGCCCATCGAGTGCGGTCACCAGCACCACGGGGATATGTCGTGTGACCGGATCGGCTTTCAGCCGGCGGCAGGTCTCAAAGCCGTCCATCCCCGGCATCATGACGTCCAGCAGGATGATGTCCGGACGCTCGTCCGATGCGATCTCCAGCGCCGTCGCGCCGTCGCAGGCGGTCAGGACCTCGTAGTATTCGAGCGTCAGCTTCGCCTCGAGCAGGCGGACGTTGGGCTCGACGTCGTCAACGACAAGGATGCGCGCGGTCATCGATCCGTCACCCCAGGTGCTTTCGGACCACGTCGAGGAAATGCATCACCGAGATCGGCTTGGAGATGTAGGCCTCGCAGCCGCCGTTCCGGATCCGCTCCTCATCGCCCTTCATGGCGAAGGCGGTGACGGCGACGACCGGGATGTGGCTCAGTTCCTCGTCGTCCTTCAGCCATTTAGTGACCTCAAGCCCCGAAATCTCGGGCAGCTGGATGTCCATCAGAATCAGGTCGGGCTTGTGCTGACGCGCGAGGGCGAGCGCCTGAAGGCCCTCGCGGGTCTGCAGCGTCTCGTACCCCTGAGAGTCGAGCAGATCATGAAAGAGCTT
The DNA here is from genome assembly GCA_035654535.1 of Brevundimonas sp. GTDB lineage: Bacteria > Pseudomonadota > Alphaproteobacteria > Caulobacterales > Caulobacteraceae > Brevundimonas. The sequence continues at coordinate 22,085 of DASRWP010000301.1, read as the reverse complement.
CATGTTCAGCTCGTTATCCTCGACGATGAGGACTTTCTTGGACATCATCACCTGGCCTGTCGCCTCGCCGAGTGCGGCTGCACGGAGGCTTTTCGCCTTCTTCGTGCACTCTGGCCCGTGGGGTCTTAAGTTGGGGTGAAGCGAAGTTCCGGAGACCTGCGGGCGTGAAAGCCATCTGCCGCGACTGCCTGTGGAGCGGCGAAGATCGGGTCGACCGATGTCCGGCCTGCGCTTCCCGACGGATGGTCTGCCACGACGAGCTGGACCAGCTGATTATCGCCCACCTCGATTGTGACGCCTTCTATGCCTCGGTGGAGAAGCGCGACCGGCCGGAGCTGCGGGACAGGCCGGTGATCGTCGGCGGCGGCAAGCGCGGCGTGGTCACCACAGCCTGCTATATCGCGCGCCTCTACGGCGTCGGTTCGGCCCAGCCAATGTTCAAGGCGTTGAAAGCCTGCCCGGATGCCGTGGTCATCAAGCCAGACTTCGCCAAATACAAGACGGCCAGCGCCCACATCTTCGGGGCGGTGCGCGATCTCACGCCGCTGGTGCAGACCCTGTCGCTCGACGAGGCCTGGATTGATCTGTCAGGCACCGAGCGCCTTAACGGCGGGCCGCCGGCAATGCAGCTGATCCGCCTGCAGAGGCGGATCGAGGAGGAGACGGGCCTGACCGTGTCCATCGGCCTGGCTTCCAATCGGTTTCTCGCCAAGATCGCGTCAGAGCTCGACAAACCGCGCGGTTTCTCGGTGATTGGATCGGAGGCGCAGGCCCTGTTGGCGCCGAAGCCCGTCGGCATCCTCCCGGGCGTCGGGCCGGTGTTTCGCAAGACGCTTCAGAGCGACGGCTACGCGACGGTGGGCGATCTTGCCGCGGCCGAGCCGCGCGAGCTGATCATGCTTTACGGCGAGACAGGCCTGCGTCTGCATGAGCTCGCGCACGGTCGCGACGCCCGCCGGGTGAATCCTGAACATGATCGCAAGGGCATGAGCGCCGAGACCACATTCAACGAGGACCTGACCACCGCCGCCGATCTCGAAGCCGAGCTGTGGACCTTGTGCGAGAAGCTGGCCTCCAAGGCGCGCCGCGACGGGGTCGCCAGCCGGGTTCTCGTGTTGAAGCTGCGGCGCACGGACTTCAGGATCGTGACCCGCCGCATCTCACTGCCAGAGCCGGTCCGGACCGCCCGCGCCCTGTTCGCCGCGGGCCGCGATCTGCTTCGGCCCGAGTTGGGTCGCCCTTACAGGCTCATCGGCATCGGCATGGCGGAAGTGATCGACGCCGTCGACGCCCCCGCGCTCTTTGAAACGGCGGAGGCCCGATCGTTGAAAACGGAGACCGCGATCGACGCCCTCCGCGCCCGCTTCGGGGATACGGCCGTCGTAGCCGGACGCGCGCTGAAAGACCGCGGGCGCTAGGACCCGTCCGTCACATATCCATGATGACGAGGCCTGAACGCCCGGCCATAAGCGCGTCGTTCGCTGGAGACTCGCATGCGCCCGCATCGACGTGAATTGATCGCCGGTTCGGCCGCCCTCGCCTTCGCAGGCATGGCGCGCAGCGTCGCAGCGCAGGCTGCCGCCGAAGAGAGCTACGTCAACGAGGTCGAGGGCTACGGCCCGCTGGTCCCCGATCCCAACGGCCTGTTCGATCTGCCCGAGGGCTTCAGCTACCGCGTCATCTCGCAGGGTGGCGAGACCATGGCGGACGGCCTGCTGGTTCCCGGCCAGTTCGACGGCATGGCGTGCTTCCCCTTGGAGGGCAGTCGCGTCGCCCTGGTCCGCAACCACGAACTCAACGCCAGGAATCGCACCCACCGGAACTGGGGTCCGGGCGGCTATCATCAGGAGCGGCTGGGTCGGCTGGACGCCTCGCGCGCCTATGACACCGACAAGGCCGGCAGACCCCTGCCCGGCGGCACGACGACCGTCGTCTATGATCTCGCCACGGGCGAAACGATCCGCCAGCATCTTAGCCTCGCCGGCACCAGCACCAATTGCTGCGGAGGGGCCACCCCGTGGGGCAGCTGGCTGACTTGTGAGGAAACCGAGGACGGCCCCGCGACGCACGATGTCATGCGCGAGCACGGCTATGTTTTCGAGGTGCCGGCGGCGGAAACTGGGCTCGCCGATCCCGTCCCGCTCAAGGCCATGGGCCGGTTCGAGCACGAGGCGGTCGCCATCGATCCGCGGACCGGCATCGTCTACCTCACCGAGGACAAGGAAGACGGCCTGTTCTACCGGTTCATCCCGAACGTGCCGGGTCGGCTGGCCGAAGGCGGCCGGCTTCAGGCCATGGTGTTCCGCGGCGCGCCCGGAACCGATTCATCGAACCAGGAGCAGCGCGTGTGGTCAGTCGGGGACTGGCGCGAGACCGACTGGATCGACCTCGACGATGTCGAGAGCCCGAATGGCGACCTGCGAATGCGCGGCCATGCTGCGGGGGCGGTTCTGGTTGCGCGGGGGGAAGGCGTCCACTGGGGCGACGGCGAGTTGTATTTGACCGCGACCTCCGGCGGACCGCTGAAGCGCGGCCAGATCCTGCGATATGTCCCCTCCGACCGAGAGGGCACAGCCGCCGAACAGCGCCGACCGGGGCGGGTCCAGCTGTTCCTTGAGACGACCAATGAGAAGACCTTCAACATGGGCGACAACCTGACTGTCGCGCCATGGGGCCACCTGATTGTCTGCGAAGACAATTATTCGGCGGAGATTCGGAACCACCTGCGCGGCGTCACACCAGAGGGCCGGCTCTACACGCTCGGCCGCAACGTTTTTCAGGGCAACTCCGAGTTGGCGGGCGTCTGTTTCGCGCCCGACGGTGAGACCATGTTCGTCAACATCCAGTTTCCCGGCGTAACTCTGGCGATCAGAGGCCCCTGGACCTCGGTCCGGACCTGAACAGCCGCGCCTGCGAGCGGCGCACCAACCAGAAATTCACGGTGGCCGCGCCCAGAACCACGACCGCGCCCGCCTGATGCAGGACGCCGAGGCTGATGGGCACGGCGTTCATCAGGGTCACCACTCCCAGTAGGGCCTGCAGCCACAGCGTCAGCGCTACTGCGAAAGCGCCGACGCCCAGCCCCTCCGCCAAGCGCCAGCGCCAGGCCTGGACTGCATACAGCGTTCCCCCTGCCAGCAGCGCATAGGCCCAGATGCGGTGGTTGAACTGGACCAGCCCCTGATCGTGCAGGAAGGCGAGAGCGCCCATGGCCCAATCGACCGGCGGCAGCGCGGAGCCGTTCATCAGCGGCCAGTCGGTGTAGACGAACCCCGCCTTGGCTCCCGCGACCAGACCGCCAAGCAGGCACTGGAAAAAGACTGCGCCCAGTAGAATGGCCGCAGCCCGGCTCCAGCCCGACGGCGGCCTCGAATGTGACTGTCCATTCCAGGCTTCCAGCCCTGTCCAGATCAAACCCGCGAAAATCAGCAGGGCGAGACCCAGGTGTGTCGCCAGCCGCTCCGGCGCGACGTCGACGCGCTCGGACAGACCGCTGGAGACCATCCACCAGCCGATCAGCCCCTGGAGGCCGCCCAGCGCCAGCAGAAAGGCGCAGCGGCCGATGAGCCGCGGCGGAAGGCGTCGCAGGATAAGGAAGACCGCAAACGGGATGGCGAAGGCGGCCCCGATCAGCCGTCCCAGCAGACGGTGGGCCCATTCCCACCAGAAAATGCCCTTGAACTCGGCCATGCTCATGCCGGCGTTCACCTGCTGGTACTGGGGGATGGCCCGGTATTTTTCGAACGCTGTGTTCCAGTCCTCGGCGCTTATGGGAGGCAGGGCGCCCATGATCGGCTGCCACTCAGTGATCGAGAGGCCCGAACCGGTCAGGCGCGTCGCGCCTCCGACCACGACCATTGCGAAAACCAGCGCGGCGCAGACAAACAGCCAGATCGCCACGGCGCGGCTCTGGTCGCCTGTTCTGAAACGCTTCATTCGACGCCTGCCGTCCTGCCCGATACACTATGACGCCCTCGCGGAGCGTCGGCCTTGGCGGTATGCCCGCCCGGCGCGGCGAGATCGAGTCGCTTTTCGGCGTCGCATCGCCGCAAGTCTGGAGGAGACGGTTTGGAGCACGCGGACATCATCACCGCCCTCGTCGGCGCCTTTGTGCTGGCGTGGCTGGCCGATATGGTCACCGGACGTCGCGGTCTGTTCGCGACCTCGCTGGTGTCCGGCGTCGCCGCCGTGGCGGGGTGGTTCCTCGCCATCCGGGTCTTCGCAGCGGGGACGATGGACGGCTGGACCTGGGTCATCTGGTCGCTGACCGGGTCGGTGCTGGCGCTGGGAGCCTTCTTCCTGTTCCGGAGCAAGCGCTGACATGGGGCCGCGCACACGGCGCTTCGTCGCAATGATCGGCGTCCTGGCCTTCCTGATCCTGTGGGTCTGGGGCGCAATCGCGCTCCGCGGTCTGATGCCGCCGTCACAGTTGATCGACCTGCTGGTCTTCGCGGTCGCAGGGGTGGGATGGGGCGTGCCGCTGTACCCGCTATTCCGCTGGGCCGAGGGCGGGTCCGGCAAGGAGTGAGAGCGGCGTTCGGACTGCCGCTGCTTTCCGGGTCAAGGGAAGATGGTCGGAGCGACAGGATTCGAACCTGCGACCCCTTGACCCCCAGTCAAGTGCGCTACCAGGCTGCGCCACGCTCCGAGAGGCGCTCCCTATAGACGGGGTTGGCGGCGCGGCAAACCGAAAAAGCGGTCTTCAGGCGCTTCTCGACAACACCGCTTCCAGACGGGCCTTGGCGCCCTCCAGATCGGCCAGCGCCTGTCGCAGGCGGACCGAGGATTGACGGGCAGGCGCGGGCGCCGCGGCGGGCGGAGCGGCCCCGTCCGGTTCGAACGTGACCAGCCCGTCGGGGTCGCCGTAATGAGCCAGGCGTTTCAGCCCCTTTTCCTTGTGCAGGCGCTGCACGCCCTTGATCGTCAGCCCTTCGTCGTGAAGCAGCCGCTTGACCGCCTTCAGCACCACGACGTCCTGCGGGCGGTAGAAACGCCGGCCGCCGGCGCGCTTCAGCGGCGTCAGAAACGCGAACTTGGTCTCCCAGAAGCGGAGAACATGCTGGGGTGCGCCGACTTCATCGGCGGCTTCCGAAATCGTCCTGAAGGCGTTCGGGCTCTTTGCCACGGTCTCAGACGGTCACGACAGCGTCGTGAACCCGGCCCTTCATGATCTGCGAGGCGCGGAAACTTATAACGCGGCGGGGGTGGATGGCCGCGGGCTGGCCCGTCTTTGGATTGCGGCCCATTCGGGCGCTCTTTTCGCGGACCTGGAACACGCCGAAACCCGACAGCTTGACCGTTTCGCCGCGCTCGAGCGATTCGACGATCAGTTCGAGCGTGCGTTCGACGAGGGCTGAGCATTCCTGCCGCGACAAGCCGACCTCGTCATGAACCGCTTCGCACAGGTCCGCGCGCGTCAGGGTCTGGTGTTCGGCCAAGGTCCGCTCCCCTCCAAAGGTCGGTTCCGGACATAAAAGGGCAAGCGTCGTCAAATGGAAAGGCGGAAAGATGCCTTACAGCCGAAACGCGCAGGCGCCCCATGTCAGCCCACCCCCCATAGCCTCCATCAGGACGAGGTCCCCTCGTTTGATGCGGCCGTCCCGGATGGCCGCGTCGAGGGCCAGGGGGATCGAAGCCGCCGAGGTGTTCGCGTGGGTGGCGACGGTGGAAATGACCTTGTTTTCATCCAGCCCGAGACGGTCGCCCACGCCCTTGATGATCCGCTGGTTGGCCTGATGGGGCACGAACCAGTCGACGTCGGCGATCTCGATGTTCGAGGCGGCGCAGGCGGCGGTTATGGCCTCGGCGATGTTGACGACGGCGTGGCGGAAGACCTGATTTCCGGCCATGCGCAGATGTCCGACGGTGCCTGTCGAGGCCGGGCCGCCATCGACATAGAGCAGATCGGTCTTTGTCCCGTCGCAGCGCAGGGCGAAGCCGAGCAACCCCTGATCCGCCTTGGTCCCCTGCCCTTCCCGCGGCTCAACCACCACGGCTCCGGCCCCGTCGCCGAACAGCACGCAGGTCGACCGGTCGGTCCAGTCCATCAGCCGGGTCATCTCCTCAGCGCCGATGACGAGGGCGCATTTCGCCAGGCCCCGCGCCACGAACCCGTCGGCGACGCTCAGCGCATAGACGAACCCGGAACACACGGCCTGTACGTCGAAGGCGATGCAGGTCGGGGCCCCCAGCTTGCGCTGAACGATAGAAGCGACAGAGGGGAAGGTCAGATCCGGGGTCGTCGTGGCGACTATGATCAGGTCGATCTGGTCGGCCGTGCGTCCGGCGTCGACCAGAGCTCGCCGGGCCGCCTCGGTCGCGAGGTCGCTGGTCGGCTGGTCGTCGCGCGCCTTGTGGCGCTGGCGGATCCCGGTGCGTTCGACGATCCACTCGTCCGAGGTGTCGACGAATTGCGCCAGGTCGGCGTTGGTGATCACCTGTTCCGGCAGGAAAGACCCGACGCCTGTCACAGCGCTGCGGACTACGCTCACTTCAAGGTCTCCATGGCCGTCGGCTCGGTGGCCGGGGCCGGCTGTTCCATCACGGCGCCGAGGCGGTCAAAACTCTCTTTGACCTTGGTCAGATAGTCGCTCCGGCCCAGTTCGACAGCGATACGGATCGCATTTCCAAATCCCTTGGCGTCGGCGCCCCCATGGCTTTTCACCACAATGCCGTTCAGTCCGAGCAGCGGGCCGCCGTTGATGGTGCTGGGATCGATCTTCTGCCGCATTCGCTTCAGCGCCGGCAGGGCGAGGAGGGCGCCGGCCTTGGCGGATACGCTGGAGGTCAGCGCCTCCTTCATCAGCGCCGAGATGAAACGCGCCACGCCCTCGGCGGTCTTGAGCGCGATGTTGCCGGTGAAGCCGTCCGTGACGACCACGTCGACCGTGCCCTTGGCGATATCGTCGCCCTCGACGAAGCCGCGATAGTCGAGATTCAGGCCTTCGCCGCGCTCGCGCAGGATGCGGTTGGCCTCGCGGACCTCTTCATGCCCTTTCATCTCCTCCGAACCGACGTTCAGGATTCCTATCGACGGGGGCTCGGCCGCCGCGTGTACCGCGCCGTGGAAGGCTGCGCCCATGATGGCGAATTCGATCAGCTGCTCGGCGTCGCTCTCGACATTGGCGCCCACGTCCAGAACCGCCGTCACGCCCCGCAGGGTTGGCCAGTTGGCGACGATCGCGGGCCTCTCCAATCCCGGCGCTGACATTCGCAGCAACAGCTTCGATATGGCCATCAAGGCGCCGGTATTGCCCGCCGAAACGACCGCCGCCGCCTCTCCGGCCTTCACCGCCTCGATGGCGTTCCAGAGGCTCGAGCCCTTGCCGCGGCGCATTGCCTGCGCCGGCTTTTCGTCCATGCCGACGACCTTGTCCGTATGGCGGATCTCGCAGACCTGCTCATTCAGGCCGCAGCGGGCGATCTCCGCCCGGATCGCAGCCTCGTCGCCATGCAGCAGGAAGCGGACGCCGTCGCCCCCGTGATGTTTGCGATAATCGCGAATCCCCGCGACCACGATTGGCGGACCGTGGTCTCCGCCCATGGCGTCCAGCGAGATCAGAACAGGGGATGACAAGCCGTTTCGACTCCGTCGCGCCGACCGGTGCGGCGCTCGTCAATGCGGCGACGATACCGCCGCTCCGGGGGGATGCAACCGCGCCGCCCCGGCGTCAACCTTCGTCGTCGGGCCGCAGCCGCTTGAGCACGGCGAAGGGCGAAATTTCCTCAGGCTCCGGAGGCTGCACGAATTCGGCGCCTGCCTTGCGCGGAAAGGGATCGAGCTGCAGCGCCAGTTGCTCCACAGCGTACTGGCCGAGATCGATCTGTCCGTTCTCGATCACGTCGGGTGATTCGTCGTCGAGGGTGATCACGATCTCGCCGGAGTCCGGATCGGGGACGGCCTCGGCCAGGTTGACCGTGAACGGTGCGTCCACCTCAAGCGGCAGCGGCTCCAGCGTGATGCCGCAGGTCTGCGCCAGCGTCGCGCGCACTCGCCCGTTCAGCCGCCAGCCGCCAGCGGAGGGCGTCAGCACCATGTCCGCGATGAAGGTGTCCAGCGACGCCAGGTCAAGGGCGTTCGCAATCCGCGCACGGGCGGTCTCGTCCGGCTGCAGCGTCCGGTTCACCCCGGCGCCGACCTGATGCAGTCGCACAGGTTCGCTGTAGGGCAAGGCAGGCAGGCTCATGCCTCGACCTCGGCCCAGTCGGGCGTGGCGAGGAAGGCGTCGAAGCGTTGAACCGACATGCGCGCGCGGCTGGTGAGGGCGTACCGCGCCAGCGCCCGACCGACAGCGGCCTCCTCGCTCTCGAACACGTTCCGGGCCAGCCTGGCCGAAAGCGCCTCGGCGTCGCCGTCGCGAAGCGGTCCCTCATAGGCGGTCATGCGGCCGTAGAGGGCCTCCCCCAGCTTGCGCATCTTCTTGCCGACGGAGACATCGCCGACGCCCAGTTCCCGCAGGGCGTGATCGAGGGCCGAGACATAGGTGTCGAACAGGTTTTGGCCGGCTTCGGCGCCCCGCGGCCCCTCGTCCCGCAGGCGCATGACCATGATCAGGACGTGAAGGGTGTAGAGCTCGAACCGCGCATCAATGCGATCGGCCACGCCTAGACCGGTGTAAAAGCGGGGATCGCGCGCCTGCCGCACCGCCAGCTCATAGAGCGGGAGGCCGAGGCGCTCGCGGGCGCGGGGTCGGAACAAATTCTGGAGCATGGTCATGCGGCCCCTTTTCCGCCGCGCCGTTGAACTAAGGCTCGGCTCCGGTTAGGTCAAAGACCTTGTTGAAGTCGCAGGCGCCGCAAATGGTCCACCCCAAGCTCGTCATCGCCGCCCCGACCGCCGCCATTCTGGCCGCCGCGGCCATCGCCATCTCCGCCTGCGCTCCGGTCGTGGGCCAGAACGGCTTCCAGGCCATCGACGCCAGGCCAGCCGACATCGTCGCCGGCACGGACACCAAGCAGACGGTGCTGGCCAAGCTGGGCACCCCGTCGACCACCTCGACCTTCGAGCGCGACAGCGTCTGGTACTACATCAGCCAGGTGACCGAGAAATACACCTACAACCGCCCCCAGGTGACCCAGCGGTCGGTCACGGAGATCACCTTCAACGAGGCCGGTCAGGTGGCGGCGGTGAACGCGCTCGGTCTCAATGATGGTCAGCAGTTGACGATGAACGGCCGTGAAACCCCGACGCGGGGCCGTCAGCTGACCATTCTGGAACAGCTGCTCGGCAACGTCGGGCGCGGCCAGCTGCCCCGCACTGACGAGGACCAGCCTGGCCAGCAACGCCGGGAGTAGAGGCGCCACGTATTCAAGGAAAAGGCCCCGGAGATCGCTCTCCGGGGCCTTTTCCGTTGCCGACGCCTGCCTCCGCCGAAGCGGAGGCAGGGTTATTGTCAGACGATTTTACCGCTCGCCAACACCGCCAGCAGAAGCAGGGCCACGATGTTGGTGATCTTGATCATCGGGTTCACCGCCGGGCCCGAGGTGTCCTTGTAGGGATCGCCGACGGTGTCGCCGGTCACCGCGGCCTTGTGCGCCTCGGATCCCTTGCCATGGACGACGCCGTTCTTGTCGGTGAAGCCTTCCTCGATCACCTTCTTGGCGTTGTCCCAGGCGCCGCCGCCTGAAGTCATCGAGATGGCGACGAACAGGCCAGTGACGATCACGCCCATCAGCATGGCGCCGAGCGAGGCGAAGGCGTCCGCCTTATCCGACAGGAACAGGATGGCCACGAACAGCACGATCGGCGACAACACCGGCAGCAGCGACGGCACGATCATCTCGCGGATCGCCGCCTTGGTCAGGATGTCGACGGCCCGACCGTACTCGGGCTTGACCTCATAGGTCATGATGCCCGGGTTCTCGCGGAACTGGCGACGCACCTCTTCCACGACCGACTCCGCGGCGCGTCCGACCGCCATCATCGACATGCCGCCGAACAGGAACGGCAGCAGGCCTCCGAACAGCAGGCCAACCACGACGTAGGGGTTGGTCAGGTCGAAGGCGACCTCGCCCATATTGGCGAAGAAGGGATAGAGGTCCGGATTGGCCGCGAAATACTCCAGATCGGAAGTGTAGGCCGCGAACAGCACCAGCGCGCCGAGGCCCGCTGAACCGATGGCGTACCCCTTGGTGACAGCCTTGGTGGTGTTGCCGACCGCGTCAAGCGCGTCGGTGGAGTGACGCACTTCGGCAGGCAGGCCCGCCATCTCGGCGATGCCGCCGGCGTTGTCGGTGACCGGACCGAAGGCGTCCAGCGCCACGATCATGCCCGCCACGCCCAGCATGGTCGTGGTGGCGATGGCGATGCCGAACAGGCCCGCCAGCTGGTAGCTGGCGATGATGCCGACGATGATCGTCAGGGCCGGCAGGGCGGTGGATTCGAGCGAGACGGCCAGACCCTGAATAACATTGGTGCCGTGGCCGGAGACCGAGGCGTTGGCGACCGAACGGACCGGCCGGAAGTTGGAGCCGGTATAGTATTCGGTGATGACCACAATCGCGGCGGTGACCAGCAGACCGACGACCCCGGACCAGAACAGGCTCATCGGTTCGATGACCAGACCGCTGTTGGTGGTGACGGGACCGGTGACCATCTGGGTGATAACCCACCAGACCGCCGCCACGGACAGCACGCCCGTGACAATCAGGCCCTGGTACAGGGCGCCCATGATGTTCTGCTTTTTGCCCAGACGGACGAAGAAGCTGCCGATGATGGAAGTCACGACGCAGATGCCGCAGATCGCCAGCGGCAACAGCATCATGGTTTCCACATAGGGCTGCTCGCGGAAGAAGATGGCGGCCAGCACCATCGTCGCAACCGTAGTCACCGCATAGGTCTCGAACAGGTCGGCGGCCATGCCGGCGCAGTCGCCGACGTTGTCGCCGACGTTGTCGGCGATGGTCGCAGCGTTGCGGGGATCGTCCTCGGGAATGCCGGCCTCCACCTTGCCGACCATGTCGCCGCCCACGTCAGCGCCCTTGGTGAAGATGCCGCCGCCCAGACGCGCGAAGATGGAGATCAGCGAGGCGCCGAAGCCCAGCGCCACGAGGCCGTCAATCACTTCGCGGCTGGTGCTTTCAAAGCCCGCGCCCTCGGTCAGGAAGGCGTAGTAGCCGGCCACCCCCAGAAGCGCGCCTCCGGCGACGAACATGCCGGTGATCGCGCCCGATCTGAACGCCAGGTCCAGCCCCTTGCTGAGACTCTCAGACGCCGCCTGCGCGGTGCGGACGTTGGCGCGCACCGAGATCAGCATGCCCGCGAATCCGGCGAGGCCGGACAGCACCGCGCCGATCACGAAGCCGATGGCGGCGTAGGGTCCGATCAGCAGCCAGGCCGCAATCAGGATGACGACGCCGACCATGGCGATGGTCATGTATTGCCGGCGCAGATAGGCCGACGCCCCTTCCTGGATCGCGGCCGCGATCTCGCGCATCTTGTCGTTGCCGGTCGAGGCCTTCATCAGCGCGGCGGTCTGGACGAGCCCGTAGAGGACTCCCAGCGCGCCTGCGGCGATGACCAGCCACAGAATATTGCTCATGGCGTTTCCAAACCCTGTGAATCTATGGACGCCCGGTTCCTTGGCGCGGCGGGCGTTATTCGCCTCTTCCGCCTTCCGGTCCCCCCGTGCGCTACGGACGCCGTGTTGCGTCCATGGGGAATTGCGGCGGAAACGTGCCGCATGCTGCGCCCCCGCGCAACGGGAATATGAACGAAGTTCGGGCGGCGCGGGCGCCGGTGCGCCGTCGCGGCGCCTCGCTCACCACCTCGACCCGCGTCACCTGCCCCCGCCCCGCAATGGTCGCCGCCGAGCGCATCAGGCTGGCCGACAGGGCGGCGGCGTCAATCCGCGTCAGGTCGTCCGGCACGACGAAGGGGGTGCGATGTCCGGCGCGCACGAGCGCATCGCGCATGAAGGCCTCTTTCGTCCGCATCGATTCGGGTGTCGCCGCGCCGCCCAGATGCAGCCGCAGCGAAACGAACACGTAGTTCCGCAAACGTCCGCCCACGATGATCGGCAGGCCGACACCTGGCATGTTGAGGCTCTGCCCACCCGGCGCAGGGGTGTCGCTGGCCGACGCCGCGTCTGCGGCGGCAAGCACCGGCAGGGCGGCGGAAGCGGCGATCAGGTCTCTGCGGCGCATAGACGAATGATCGCCCCCACGCCTTGAGATTTCGTTGTCAGTCGTGCGTGAAGCCCGGTTTGTCGAAGCCGACAGGCTTGCCTGCGAAGCGCGCGACCACTCCGCGACTCCCGGTCACCCGACCGATTCGCGTCAGGCGCAGGTGTCGCCGCTCCGCCTCGCGTCGAAGGGTGGTCTCGTCGCGCGGCGCGGCAGTCAGAGCAATTTCGTAGTCATCGCCGCCGGTGACCAGCTTCTCCAGCGCCGCCTGTTCATCGACCCGCCCCTCGAACCACGCATGGCCTGTCGCCGAGAGCGGAACAGTTTCGAGGTCGATCTCGATTCCGACCCCGCTCGCCTCGCACAGGTGCCCCAGATCGGCGATCAACCCATCGGAAATGTCGATGGAGGCTGTCGCGAGGTCCCGCACCGGCACGGCGAACTCGACCCGTGGCGTCGGAGTCCGGTAGTGGTCCGCCAGGGCCCCGAGCCGTTCGGGCCCCAGCGAGAGCCTCCCCAACGAGGCCTCCAGACCCAGCCAGCCGTCGCCGATCGCGCCGGTGACGAACACCAGGTCGCCGACACGGGCGCCAGCACGGCCCACCGTCCGCCCCTTCGGCGTCCAGCCCAGAAGGGTCATGGAAAAGCTGGCCGGGCCCGGCGTCGAGACCGTGTCACCGCCCAGCAGTGCGACCCCGAACGCCTTCTGATCCCCACGCAGTCCGTCGCAGAAGGTCTGCCTCTCGGGCCAGCCGCAGCGTTCCGACCAGTGGCAAGCCAGCAGATAACCGAATGGCTCGGCCCCCTTGGCCGCGAGGTCGGACAAATTCACCCGCATCAGCTTGCGCGCTACCGTGTCGAGGGGATCTGTCGGCAGAAAGTGGACGCCCTCGACGATTGCGTCCTTGGTCAGCACCAGGTCGTGGCCGGCGCGGGCCGGGACCACCGCCACGTCGTCCAACAGGCCACGCCCCCATTCGGGATGGGCCAGCGGCGCGAACAGGCGGCGGATGGTTTCGAACTCGCCTGCGACATCGACCGAAGGCATGGAGGCGTCCTAGGCGGGGGGCCGGGAGTCCCGGGCGACGCCGTCCAGCGCCGCATTGACGAACTTGGCCTCCGCATCGTCAAAGAAGGCTTTCGCCAGCTCGACATATTCGTCGATCACGATCTCCTTGGGCACATCCTGCTGCTCGCGCAGTTCCCAGGCGCCCGCGCGGAGGAGGGCCCGCAGGGTGGAGTCGAGCCGCTCAAGCCGCCAATTGGACGCCAGCCGGGCCTTCACCGCCGCGTCGATGTCGCGCTGCGAGCCCACGACACCGCGGATGATCTTCGCGAAATAGTCCTCGTCCGCCTCGGCCAGCGGCTCGCCTTCAATGTCGGCGTCGAACCGGTGGTTTGAGAACTCGGCGATGACAGTCTCGACCCCCTCCCCGGCAAGCTCCATCTGGTAGAGGGCCTGAACGGCGGCCAGGCGCGCGACGGTGCGCGCGCGGCGCTGACGGCTGGTGAGGTGCGGCTCGGCGCGTTGTTTCTCGGCTTCGGCGAGTTGCTCGAGCACGGACTGGAGGCTGGCGGGTTCGGTCACGACGCCAGTCCTACGCGCAGCCGCTTGCGCAAGGCAATGAGGTCAAGGCAGGCGCGCGCCGCGCCGCCGCCCTTGTCCCCCTCGCTCAGGCGGGCGCGGGCCCACGCCTGATCTTCATCCTCGGTGGTCAGGACGCCGTTCCCGATCGCGACCCCCTTGAGGCCGAGGTTACGCAGACCAGCCGCCGACTGATCGGACACGATCTCGAAATGGTAGGTCTCGCCGCGGATGACACAGCCCAGCGCCACATAGCCGTCGTAGCGGGGGGCGGTCGGGAACCGGCCCGCTTCTTCGGCCATGGCGATGGCTGTCGGGATTTCGAGCGCGCCGGGGACCGACACCACATCGAACAGGGCGCCGTGCGCGCGCAACGCATCCTGCGCGCCTTCGAGAAGCGCGTCAGCCAGTTCGTCGTAGAAGCGCGCCTCAACGACGAGAACGCGGATGGGGTCGGTCAGGATTGCTCTTCTCCGTCCATGTCGCGCCAACCGACGATACGGAGGCCGTAGCCGTCCAGCGCCGCCGGGTTGGGGCGGGTCGAGCTCATCACGATCATGTCGCGAACGCCGAGGTCCAGCAGTATCTGGGCTCCGACGCCATAGTTGCGGATCGACCGGTCCACGGCCGCCGGTTTCTCGACCCCGACCAGCCGCTCCGCCAACCCGTGCAGATCGGGATCGCGCAGGAAAACCACCACCCCCGCGCCGGAATGCTGGCTGATCGCCTTCAGGGCCTGCGGGACGTAGTTCTGCCGTGCCTCGATATGGCCCAGCAGGTCGGCCGCGAAGTCGACCTGATGCATTCTCACAAGCGTCGGCTTGCCCGGCTCGACCTTGCCGTGGACCAGCGCGACGTGCTCCGCGCCCTCGATGATGTTGCGGTACAGCATCAGCCGGAACGGCCCGCCGTGGACGCTCTCGAACGGCGTATCCACGACCCGTTCGACATAGCGCTCGGTGCGGCGTCGGTACGCGATCAGATCGGCGATCGTCCCGATCTTCAGCCCGTGCAGCTGGGAGAAGGCGACGAGGTCCGGCATCCGCGCCATCGAGCCGTCGTCGTTCATGATCTCGCAGATCACGCCCGCGGGCGTCAGCCCCGCCATGCGGCTGATATCGACCGCGGCCTCGGTGTGGCCGGTGCGGACGAGAACCCCGCCGTCGCGGGCGACCAGCGGAAAGACGTGGCCGGGCGACACGATATCGTCGGCGCCCTTGGTCGGATCCGAAGCGACCTGCACCGTCCGCGCCCGATCGGCGGCGGAGATGCCGGTGGTCACCCCCTCGCGCGCCTCGATCGAGACCGTAAAGGCGGTGCCCATGCTGGTCCGGTTCTCGGCGGCCATCGGCGGCAGGCGGAGCTGCCGCGCGCGTTCGTTGGTGATCGCGAGGCAGATCAGGCCCCGCGCGTGGCGGGCCATGAAGTTGATCTGGTCGGGCGTGGCGAACTGGGCGGGGATGATGATGTCGCCCTCGTTCTCGCGGTCCTCGGCGTCGACGAGAATGTAGGGCCGCCCGTTGCGGGCGTCCTCGAGAATGTCCTCGATCGGGCTGATCGGGCTATCGTTCATATTGGCCGCCGGTTGCATCAGGCCGTCTCCTGCCACCGCGCGAGGTATCGCGCCAGCATGTCAATCTCGAGATTGACCGCGTCCCCCACCGTCAGGCCGCCGAGCGTGGTCGCTGTCCAGGTGTGCGGAATGATGTTGACCTCGAAACGCGCGCCCTCGACCGCGTTCACCGTCAGCGACACGCCGTCGACGGTGATCGAGCCCTTCGGCGCGATAAAGCGGTGCAGCGGGGCGGGCGCTTCGATGTGGACCCGCTGCGACCCGCCCTCGGGCTCGATCGCCACCACCCGACCCAGCCCGTCGACGTGGCCTGAAACAATGTGGCCGCCCAGTTCGTCGCCCAGTCTCGCGGCGCGCTCCAGATTGATCCGGCGGCCCTCCGTCCAGTCGCCGAGGCTGGTTTTCGACAGGGTCTCGCCCGAGACCTCGACCGCGAACCAGCCCGGCCCCCTCTCGGTCACGGTCAGACAGCAGCCGGCGTGACTGATCGAGGCGCCGAGGTCGAGGGTGGACGTGTCCCACAACGTCTCGATCTCGTAGCGACGATCGCGCTCGGTCTGGCGGACCAAACGCACCCGGCCGATATCGGTGACAATGCCTGTGAACATTCAGAGCCTCTCGTAGCGCTCCCACAGGTCGTCACCGCAAGGCTCCGCCGCAAGGCGCCGGAACCGCCAGGCATGTCCGAGCTTGTCGATGGCCAGCGAACCGACGCCGGGCCGCCCCTCCGCACCCAGCAGGACTGGCGCTCTGAACCATTCGATCCGGTCGACCGCATCGGCGCGCAGAAAGGTTGAGGCGACCTCCCCGCCCCCCTCGACCAGCACCGAAATCAAACCCTTTCCGCGCAACGCCATGAGCGTGTGGTTCAGTGACGGGCGCCCGTCCCGACCGGCGTGCACCTGGACCACATCGACGCCCGCGCGGACAAGCGCCGGCGCAGGCAACTGAACCGTCACGACTATCACCGGCGACACGCGGGCCGAACGAACCAGTTTCGAGCCGGGATCGAGCCGCTGACGGCTGTCGAGCACGATCCTCACCGGCTGACGGTCCTCGAGACCCTCGTGCCGGACCGTCAGCATGGGGTCATCCGCCAGCGCGGTGCCAATGCCGATCAGGATCGAGTCATGAGACGCCCTCAACCGGTGGCCTTCAGCCCGGGCCGCCTCGCCGGTGATCCATTGGCTTTCGCCCGACGCGGTCGCGATCCGGCCGTCCAGGGATGTCGCCAGTTTCAGGGTGATCCGCGGGCGCATCAGCTCCGCTCGTCATCCAGACCCTCGTCGCCGAGAAACTTCGCGAAATCGCCGGTGTGGCGGAAATCCTTGTAGACCGAGGCGTAGCGGACGTAGGCGACCTCATCGACCGACTTCAGCGCCTTCATGATGAAGTCGCCGACGGTCGATGACGGGATCTCGGTCTCGCCGAGGCTTTCCAGCTGCCGCGTAATGCGGCTGACCAGTTGTTCGACCTGCTCGGCCTGAACCGGTCGCTTGCGCAGCGCCACGTTCAGCGACCGCTCCAGCTTGTCGCGGTCGAAGGGCGTTCGGCGGCCGTTACGCTTCAGGATCATCAGCTCGCGCAACTGCACCCGCTCAAAGGTCGTGAAACGCCCGCTGCACTGCGGACAGGATCGGCGGCGGCGGATGGCCGCGCCGTCATCGGACGGACGGCTGTCCTTCACCTGAGTGTCCTGATTTCCGCAGAAAGGGCATTTCATCAGCGGGTTATCCGTAGATAGGGAAGCGACGCGTGAGCTCACGCACCTCGTTGGCCACGCGCTCGGAAACTCCGGAATCGGCTTCGTCGCCGCCCTTCATCGAGTCGATCACATCGGCGATCCAGTGACCGACCTGCTGGAACTCTGCGACCCCGAAGCCGCGCGTGGTGCCCGCCGGCGTGCCCAGCCGGACGCCCGAAGTGATGGTGAAGGGGGTGGTGTCGAATGGCACCCCGTTCTTGTTGCAGGTCATCAGGGCGTGCTCGAGCGCCGCCTCCGTGGCCTTGCCGGTCACGCCCTTGGGCCGCAGATCGACGAGCATAAGGTGGCTGTCGGTGCCTCCGGAGACGATGGCGCAGCCGCGTTCAACCAGCACGGCGGCCAAGGCCCGGGCGTTGTCGACCACCTGCGCCGCATAGGCCTTGAACTCAGGCTTCAGCGCCTCGGCGAAAGCGACGGCCTTGGCGGCGATGACGTGCTCAAGCGGTCCCCCCTGAAGGCCCGGGAAGACGGCCGAGTTGATCTTCTTGCCCAGCTCGATGTCGTTCGACAGCACCATGCCTCCCCGCGGACCACGCAGGGTTTTGTGGGTGGTGGTGGTGACGACGTGAGCATGGGGCAGCGGGTCGGGATAGACGCCGCCTGCGATCAAGCCGGCGTAGTGGGCCATATCGACCATCAGATGCGCCCCGACGCCGTCGGCGATCTCGCGGAAGCGGGCGAAGTCGATGTGACGACTGTAGGCGCTGGCTCCGGCGAGGATCAGCTTCGGCTTCTCCTTCTCGGCCATTTCGGCGACGTGGTCATAGTCGATCAGGCAGTCGTCCTCGCGAACCTTGTAGGTGACGGGGCGGAACCACTTGCCGGACTGGTTGGCCGGCGAGCCGTGGGTCAGGTGGCCGCCGGCGGCCAGATCCATGCCGAGGAAGGTGTCGCCGGGCGTCAGGAGGGCCTGGAACACCGCCTGATTGGCCTGCGCGCCCGAGTGGGGCTGGACGTTAGCGAAGGCGCAGCCGAACAGCTCCTTGGCCCGCTCGCGGGCGAGGTTTTCGGTGACGTCTACGTATTCGCACCCGCCATAGTAGCGACGGCCCGGATAGCCCTCGGCGTATTTGTTGGTCAGGACCGAGCCCTGCGCCTCGAGCACCGCCCTGGAGACGATGTTCTCGGACGCGATCAGCTCGATCTGCTCCTGCTGACGGCGCAGCTCCCCCTGAATGCCGCCGAAGATGTCGGGATCGGCCTGGGCGAGGCTGTTCGAGAAATAGGCGTCATGGGTGAAGGCGGTCACTGCGGTCTCCGTCGTGCAGGCGAAATCCTTAATCCCCGGACGAAGCCGCCACAACATCTTGTGGTCAGCGCGACGCCAGGGCCCGCTTCAGCTTGCCGAGCGCGATGCGCTTGAGCCCCTCAGGCTCGGCGACGGGACCGAGCGCAGAGACCTCCGCGCCGGTGGCGACATGGATGGCGGAGCATTTGAGGTAACCGCCATTACGGGTCAGCTCGAAGATGACCTCGCCAATGTCCTCAGGCGACGGCAGGGAGGCGCGCCACGTTGCAGTGGGTCCATAGCCGGTCCATCGCCTTGACCAGATCATCCATCATGGCGTCGGTGTGGTTCGGCGACGGGGTGAAGCGCAGCCGCTCGGTGCCTTTGGGCACGGTCGGATAGTTGATCGGCTGCACATAGACGCCGTGGTCTTCCAGCAGCATGTCCGAGATCATCTTGGCGTGCACCGGGTCGCCGACGAACACCGGCACGATGTGGCTGACGGACTCCATCACCGGGATGCCGGCGGCGGCGAACCGGGCCTTCAACGTGGCGGCGCGCTCCTGATGCGCCTCACGCAGTTCGGGGTGGGCTTTCAGATGGCGCACAGAGGCGAGGGCGCCCGCCGTCAGGGCCGGGGGCAGGCTGGTGGTGAAGATGAAGCCTGAGGCCCAGCTGCGCACCGCATCGACGATCACGGCGTCGGCGGCGATGTAGCCACCCATGACGCCGATCGCCTTGCCGAGCGTGCATTCGATGATGTCGATGCCGTCAAGCACCCCGTCCCGCTCGGCAATGCCCGCGCCGGTCGCGCCGTACAGACCGACCGCGTGGACCTCATCAAGGTAGGTCATGGCGCCGTATGTCTTCGCGAGGGCGATGGTCCCGGCAAGGTCGGCGATGTCGCCGTCCATGGAATAGACGCTCTCGAAGGCGATCAGCTTGGGCGCGTCCGCCGGGGCGTCGCGCAACAGCGCTTCGAGGTGTTCGAGATCGTTGTGGGCGTAGATGTGGCGCTCGCAGCCGCCGTTGCGGATGCCGGCGATCATCGAGGCGTGGTTCAGACTGTCGGAGAAGACGATCAGGCCCGGCAGGATGCGCTGCAGCGTCGTCAGCGTCGCCTCGTTGGCGACGTAGCCCGACGTGAACAGCAACGCCGCGTCCTTCTGGTGCCAGCTCGCCAGCTCAGCCTCCAGATCGACGGCCGACCGTGTCGTGCCGGAGATGTTGCGCGTGCCGCCAGCGCCGGCGCCCGCCGCATCGATCTCGGCCTGCATGGCGTCAAGCACGGCCGGGTGCTGGCCCATGCCGAGATAGTCGTTCGAACACCAGACGACGACGTCCTGTTCGGAGCCGTTCTCGCGCCGGCGAATGGCCTTCGGGAACTGGCCGCGCACGCGCTTGAGGTCGGCGAAGACGCGGTAGCGCCCCTCCCCCCTGACCTGCTCAACGGCGGTCTCGAACGCTGCCTTGTAGTCGAACACCCCGGTCAGCCCTGCTGGCGACGAAATCTTGCCGCGTGATGCGCCGATGCGGCCGATTTGTCCATGAAACCGCCCGGACAAAACGACGCAAACGCCTAATTGATAACGACTCTCACATTTCTGACCCGCTTCGACGGTCAGGTTTTTGGCAGATCATCCAGCTTCCCGCGCAGCATCTGCAGGATGGCCGAGAAGTCGCGGCCGCCGTAGCCCAGGCCGTTGAACATCTGGAACAGGGCCTCGGTCTGGGCCCCAAGAGGCGTCGAGGCGCCCGATTTGGCCGCCGCGTCCTGAGCCAGCTTCAGGTCCTTCAGCATCATCGCCGTGGCGAAGCCGCCGTCGTAGTTGCGGTTCGACGGGGCGGTCGGGACCGGGCCGGGCCAGGGATAGTAGGTGGTGACGCTCCAGCTCTGACCGGATGACTTGGCGACGATGTCGAACATCTTCACCGGGTCGAGGCCCAGCTTCTCGGCCAGACCGATGGCCTCGCAGGTGCCCAGCATGGTGATGCCGAGGATCATGTTGTTGCAGATCTTGGCGGCCTGCCCTGCTCCGTGATCACCGGCGCGGAAGGTGGCGCGGCTCATGGGCTCCAGCGCCGCCTCAATGCGGGCGAAGTCCGGCTCATCGCAGCCGACCATGAAGGCGAGGGTGCCGGCGTCCGCGGCCATGGTGCCGCCCGAGACCGGCGCGTCGGCGAAGGCGTAACCCGCCTCCTTCGCCAGCCCAGCCACCTTTCGCGCCGTGTCCACGTCGATGGTCGAGCAGTCCAGCAACAGAGCCGAAGTCGGGGCGGCGCCTATGACCTGCTCGGTGTAGACCTTGAGCACGTGCGGACCGGCGGGGAGCATGGTGATAACCACGTCCGCGTCCTTCACCGCCTCCACCACCGAGCCGACGGGCGTGCAGCCTGCGGCGGCGGCGCGGTCGAGAGCCTCCTGCGAAAGGTCGAACGCAGCGACGCGGTGGCCGGCCTTGGCCTGATTGGCGGCCATGCCGCCGCCCATGTTGCCGAGGCCGATAAAGGCGATCCTGAGGGTCATGGCGTCGTCTCCCGAATGTTTGACGGGAGGGTTAGCGGCTCAGAGGGAGGCTCGCCAGCGGCGCCGGTCGATTTACCTCAGCCCGGCTTGCGAAACCGCAGCATGAACTGGCTGGTGTTTCCACGAATGGCCGGGGCGTAGACGTTTGCGGTGAGCGGATCGCTCGCCTGCACGAGAATTTGGCTTTCGCCGTCCAGCACGAAGCCGGCTGCGCTGACCTCGCGCTTGACTGCCTCAATATCAATTCGGTGCAGCGAGTTGGCCGCGCCGAGACCCGAGCCGGCCGCGGCGTGGTGATCCACGATGACGTAAAGGCCGCCCGGCTTCAGGGCCCTGAACACAGCGGCGTTGACCTTGGCGGCGGTGTCCGCAGCGGCCATGCTCAGGTGCAGGTCATGATAGTTCTGGGCGGTGAACACCAGATCCTGCCCGGACGGTAGCTCCGGGGCGGCCAGCGCAGCCCGGATGCCTTCGACATTGGGCAGGGCGTCCGCGGCGGTCAGCGCCTGGCCATAGCTGGCCTGGAAACCGATGAACTCCGCCGGTTGCCAGGCGGTGACCTTGCCCGTCGGTCCAACCGCCGCCGAAAAGACGCGGGTGAAATAGCCGCCACCCATGATCATGTCGGTCACCGACTGTCCCGGACGAACGCGCGCGAACGCGAGAGTGTCAGCGGTGCGGCGGCGTTCGTCTCGCGCCCGGTCCTCGGCGGATCGCACGGGGTCGGCCAGGGCGGTCGCATAGCTCGCCGGATCGACGGAGCTTTGCCCCGGCGTGGTTGCGGCGCAGGCCACGGCGGACAGGGCGGCGGCGGCGGCGGCGGCGAGAAACAGGGAACGACGCATGACTGAACCTCCAGAGATTGGACCCAACGGCCAAGCTAGGCCCATCCTGCCGCTGCGTCAGCCCCGTCGCGCTAAAGAAGATATCAAGGTTTCCTGAAGCGGTAGACGAACCGGTCGCTGCGACCGCGGATAGAGGGGTCGAAAACGCTCAGGGTCCGGTCGTCCGCGGGTGTGCGCACGGCGTCGCTTTCACCGTCGAAGATGAAGCCAGCCGCCTCGACCTGGCGGCGCAACTCCGCCCCTTCGATGCGGTGCAGAGTCGGAGCAACGCTGATCCCTGCCCCGTCCGCCGCCTGGTGGTCGAGTATGACGTAGAGGCCGCCCGGCTTCAGCGCCGCGAACACCGCCGCATTCATCGCGGCCACGTCCACGCCGAAGCGGGGGATGGTGAAGTCGTGGTATTCCTCGCCCATGAAGACGACATCCAGTGGACGGTCGA
>DASRWP010000300.1:0-4436 GCA_035654535.1 Brevundimonas sp. | reverse complement strand
TCGCCTTCATGATCGTCATGAACGCCGCCGCCATCTTCCTGCGCCGGCGCTTCGAACGCCGGTGGTAAGCTGAAATGAAGTTCAACCTCTTCCGCGCTCCGGACGGCAAGTCAGGCGGCTCCGGCGATCCGCTCGACACGCCGCGCATGGGCGGTCAGGTCCTGCCGCAGGCCAGCGCCGGTCATGACCGGCGCGACGAGCCGGATTTGACCTCAGACGAGCCTGTGCATGACGTCGGGGCGCCGATGGGAGGCGTCTCGGCCGCGTTGCCTCGACATAAAATGCCGGCCGGAGACATCGGGCCGATCAAGATCGCCGCCCGTGACGTGTCCGTCTTCTACGGCGGCAAACAGGCGTTGTACGACGTCTCGCTGGACATTCCGGACAAGACGGTCACGGCGCTGATCGGTCCGTCCGGCTGTGGCAAGTCGACGTTCCTGCGGACGATGAATCGCATGAACGACACCATTCCCGGGGCAACCGTCACTGGACGGATCGAGATGGATAGCGAGGACATCAACGCCCGCTCGGTCGATCCGGTGCTACTTCGGGCCCGGGTCGGCATGGTGTTCCAGAAGCCGAACCCCTTCCCGAAGACGATCTACGAGAACGTCGCCTACGGCCCGCGTATCCACGGGCTGGCCAGTTCGAAGGCGGAGATGGACAGCGTCGTTGAGGCCTCGCTGAAGCGGGCCGGCCTGTGGGAGGAAGTCGCGGACCGCCTGCATTCGCCCGGCACCGGCCTGTCCGGCGGTCAGCAGCAGCGGCTGGTCATCGCCCGCGCCATCGCCGTCGAGCCCGAGGTCATCCTGATGGACGAGCCGTGCTCGGCGCTGGACCCGATCGCCACGGCCAAGATCGAGGAACTGATCGACGAACTGCGCGAGCGCTACTGCATCGTCATCGTGACCCATTCGATGGCCCAGGCGGCGCGGGTCAGCCAGCGTACGGCCTTCTTCCACCTCGGCAGGCTGATCGAGACGGGCGATACCGAAGACATCTTCACCAATCCGCGCGAGCGGCGCACGCTCGACTACATCACCGGGCGGTTCGGATGAATCAGCACACCGTCAAGGCCTACGGCGACGAACTGAACCAGCTCACGGCGGAAGTCGCGCGCATGGGAGGCTTGGCCGAGGCACAGGTGGCCGATGCCGTGGACAGCGTCGCCCGCCGTGACGTCGCCCTCGCCCGGGCGGTCGTCGAGCGCGACGGGCGGCTGGACGCCATGCACCGAGACATCGAACGCAAGGCGATCCGCCTGATCGCCCTCCGTCAGCCGGTCGCCTCGGACCTGCGCCGGACGCTGGCCGCGATGAAGCTGGCGGTCGATCTGGAACGGACCGGCGATCTGGCGAAGAACATCGCCAAGCGGGGTTTGATCTTGGCCGAG
This sequence comes from Brevundimonas sp., assembly GCA_035654535.1. GTDB lineage: Bacteria > Pseudomonadota > Alphaproteobacteria > Caulobacterales > Caulobacteraceae > Brevundimonas. The sequence goes on along the minus strand of DASRWP010000300.1, from coordinate 3,043 downwards.
GGCGAGCCGATGCCGCCGCTGACGCGCTCGATCGAACGCATGGGCAAGCTGGTGTCGATGCGGCTGCGCGACGTGCTCGACGCCTACGCCGCCGCCGAGATCGATCGCGCCGTGGCGGTCTGGAACACCGACGACGAGGTCGATGAGCACTACAACGCCCTGTTCCGCGAACTGCTGACCTACATGATGGGCGATCCGCGTACGATCACGGCCGGAACGCACCTGCTGTTCATGGCCAAGAACCTCGAACGCATCGGCGACCATGCGACCAATATCGCCGAGACCATCTATTACGAGATCAGGGGGCAGGAATTCACCGGGGAACGGCCCCGCTGGAACCCGGCGCCGACCACTGACGCCCCCGAGCCGACGCCGCCCGCCTGACTGGAGACGAGCCTGTGCAGCCCTATGTTCTGGTGATGGAAGATGAGGACGCCCTGGCGACCTTGCTCTCTTACAACCTCGAAAAGGAGGGCTACCGCGTCGTTGTCGCCTCCGACGGCGAGGAGGGCATGCTCCAGATCGACGAGCGCCTGCCCGATCTGGTTCTGCTGGACTGGATGCTGCCCAAGCTGTCAGGCATCGAGGTGTGCCGACGCATCCGCGGTCGGGCCGAGACCCGCAACCTGCCCATAATCATGCTGACGGCGCGGGGCGAAGAGAGCGACCGGATCCGGGGCCTTGATACGGGCGCTGACGACTATCTGACCAAACCCTTCTCGATGTCGGAGCTGATCGCCCGCATCCGCGCGGTGCTGCGTCGCATCCGGCCCGGGCTCGCGGACGACCGGATCAACCACGGCGACATCGTTATCGACCGTGTTGCGCACCGGGTGCGCCGCGCGGGCAACGAGATTCACCTTGGACCGACCGAGTTCCGCCTGCTTGACCATCTGATGCAGCATCCCGGTCGGGTGTTCAGCCGAGAGCAGCTGCTGGACGCGGTCTGGGGCTCGGACGTCTACGTCGAAGCCCGGACGGTGGACGTCCACGTCGGCCGCCTGCGCAAGGCGCTGAACGTCGAGGGTACCGTCAATCCGATCCGCACCGTCCGTTCGGCCGGCTATTCGCTCGACCTGGGCGGCTAGTTGATCAGGCGGGAGCCCCCGGCGCGGTTGCCGACGCCCCGACGAAGACCGGTTTACTCGGCGGAGACGGCCGCGACCTCTTCCGGGTCCAGTTCGTACACTGTCGCGCAGTACTCGCAGGTCACCCTGATCTTGCCGTCGAGCTCCACCATATCGGCGCGCTCCGCGACCGAGAAAGAGGTCAGGACTCCGGCGATCCGGTCGCGCGAGCAGCGGCATCGCGCGACCAGCGCCCGCGCATCCTCCAGCCGCACCCCGTCCTCGTGGAACAGCCTGAACAGCAGGGTTTCGGGGGTCATTGTCGGATCCAGAAGTTCATCGTCCGCAAGGGTCTGGAACAGGGCGCGTGACCGGTCCCACGCCTCGTCAGTAGAGCCCCTCGCGTCATCGCCTGCAATTAGCTGGATCAACGCCCCCCCGGCGCGCCAGCTCGACCCATCCCCGGTCGTGACCGAACCAACCGACAGCCGCACACGGGTGGGGATCTGCTCCGACTGCTGGAAGTAGTGTTCCGCCGCGAGTGACAGGCTTTCGCCCTCGATCGGGGTGATCCCCTGCGTCCGCTCGAAGTCGGGACCGCGGTCGAGGGTCATGATGAACACGCCCTGCCCCAGCAGCGATCGCGCGCCGGGCCGGGCGAAGCCTTGCGAGGCCGCAGCCACCTCGGCCTCGTCGAAGCGGCAGTAGCCCCGCATGTGCCCTTGGGTGTCGTAGTCGGCCACGACGTAGCGAACCGGTCCGTCGCCCTGCGCCTGCACGATCAAGCGGCCCTCGAACTTCAACGCCGAACCCACCAGCGCAGCCAAGGTGCAGGCCTCGCCGAGGAGGGCGGCGACAGGTTCGGGATAGTCGTGGGCCGACAGAATCGCATCGATCGTCGCGCCGAGCCGCACCAGCCGCCCGCGCACAGGCCAGCCCTCAATCTGGAAGGCCGCCGCCAGATCGTCGGCGGGATGCGGGGTGGGCGTGGGCGCGTGGTCGGTCACGAGCGGTCCTGTGATCCGGTGAAGTGGGAAGCGACCCAGATAGGCGTGGTGGTCGCGAAAGGTAAGGCCTGCGTGCTAGAGCAGAACCCACGAGGTTTCGGCCCCGTTCCAGAGGGCCCGTTCTCCGGGGACCCCGTCACGCAAGACCCGGCATCCGCATGACCCGAGCAATTCTCAAGCCACTGGCCCAGCAGGCCGTCGTAATCACCGGAGCGACCTCGGGCATCGGACTGGCCACGGCCCGGCGTGCGGCGAAAGCGGGCGCCTGCGTCTTCCTGATCGCCCGGGGGGAGAGCGATCTGAAGGCGTTGTGCGAGGAACTGCAGGCCACCGGCGCCCGCGCGGCATGGGCGGTCGCTGACGTCGCCGACAAGGCCGCCCTCGCCGAGGCGGCGGACAAGTGCCGGCGTCTGTTCGGGGGCTTCGACACCTGGGTCAATAACGCGGGCGTCTCGATCTTCGGCGCCATCCGAGAGACGCCCCTGGAAGATCAACGGCGCCTGTTCGAGACCAACTATTGGGGCGTGGTCAACGGCTCGCTGGTCGCGGCGGAGCACCTGCGCGAGCGGCCGGGCGGTGGAGCCATCATCAACGTCGGGTCAGTGCTCTCCGACGCGCCTGTCCCGATCCAGGGCGTCTATTCGGCCTCAAAGCACGCCGTGAAGGGCTTCACCAACGCCTTCCGCATGGAGTTGATGCGCGAGAGGGCCCCCATCACTGTCAGTCTGGTGAAGCCGGCGGCTATCGACACCCCCTACAGCAAGCACGCCCGGAACCTGACCGGGCAGGCGATGCAGAATCCCCAGCCTGTCTATGCGACGCACGTCGTCGCCGACACGATCCTGCATTGCGCCAGCCACCCGATCCGCGAAATCACCGTCGGCGGGGGCGGCCGGCTGATCACCAGCTTCTACTCTGCCTTGCCCGGCCTGGCGGAACCACTTTTCGCCCGGTTCGCTCCTAGCCTGA
>DASRWP010000299.1:0-1808 GCA_035654535.1 Brevundimonas sp. | reverse complement strand
GGCGGTCCCGGCTGGCAGACGCCGACCACATGGGCGCGCGGGCCGATGACGCCCAGCATGGTCCGGACGTGGTCGATATAGTCGAAGAAGTCGAACCGCCCCTCCAGCATCGGCACCTGCCGGGCGTTGACCCAGTCCGTGACATAGACGTCGTGGTCCTGAAGGAAGGCTTCGACCGTGCCGCGCAGCAGGGTGGCGTAGTGTCCCGACAGCGGCGCGACGATCAGCACCGCCGGCGCGGCGACCGGCTTTTTCGCCCGCTTCAGGTCGCCGACGTCCCGCGCGAAGCGCACCAGCCTGCACCACGGCGACGACCAGACTACCTGTTCGGTGGTGCGCACCGGCTTCTCGGCGATGGTGACGGTTTCCAGGCCCCAGAGCGGCTTGCCGTAGCGGCGCGTGACGCTCTCGAACAACTCCGCCGACGCGAAGGCCGTCCGGCCGAGCGCGGTGTCGGAGGCCGGGTTGAACGGAGAGCTCCAGAACTGCCGGACCATCTGGGCCCCGAACCGGAACGGCGTCGCCGAATGGTAGGCGAGCTCGTGAAGCGAATAGAGCATGGAATCCTTGAATCGGCCCCCGCCGGATATGGCAGAGCACCATAGAACGCGCCGCACTGCAAAAAGATTTAGGGCGGCGTGGCGGAAGCGAAAGGGGTCAGCCCCGCGCCATTACCCGTTCGATCAACTGCGCTGCGCGTTCGGGCCCGAGATCATGCGCCAGAGCGGTCCGGAACGTCCCGTCCGGCCCCATCAGATAAACCGTCAGCGAGTGGTTCATCGTGTAGCCCTCGCCCTCGCCGGCCTTCTGATAATAGGCGCGGTAGGCGTCGGCGGCGGCCTTTACCTGCGCCTCCGAGCCGGTCAGGCCGATGACGCCTGCGGGAAAGCCTTCCGACGACAGATAGTCCTTCAGAGCCTGGGGCGTGTCGCGGGCGGGATCGACCGAAATGAAGACGATCTGGACGTCGTCCGCCTTGTCGCCCAGCCGCTTCTGCGTCGCGTCCAGCGCCGCCAAGGTGGTGGGGCAGAAGTCGGGGCAATAGGTGAACCCGAAGAAGACCAGCGACCATTTGCCGTCCAGCAGCGTCTGGTCGACTGCGCGGCCGTTCTGATCGACGAGCTCGAATGGCCCGCCTACCGAGGGCTGGCCCGTCGACGTCACGGTCGGCGATGCGCCCGCCTCGCGGTCCCGGACGATGAAGATCGTGCCGACCGCCACGGCGGTGGCGAGAGCGATACAGACCCCGGCGAACAGCAGGATGGAACGGCGCGGCATCAGGGCCCCCTCGAAAGCGCGCGCGGCGAGCGCGACCGGTCTATAGAAGACCGGTGAGCCCGCCCCAAGACCCCGCCTTGCCGCAGTCGTCCCCGCCGGAAGAGGGCGGTCGCTTTTCCGGCTGGCGCAATGTGCCGCGTCGCAGCCGGGGCCTGAGCCTGCGGACTCTGGTGATCCTGCGCTGGATGGCTATCGCGGGACAAAGCGCGACCGTCGCCGTCGCCACCCTCTATTTCCACTTCGACCTGCCGTTGTGGCCGTGTCTCGCGGTGATCGGCGCCAGCGTGGCGATGAACCTGAACGCCACCGCGCGCCTCAAGCGGATCGACGGCTCCCTGCCCGACGGGCGGATGACGGCGGCGCATCTGGGCTTCGACATCCTGCAGTTGTCGGTGCTGCTGTCCCTGACGGGCGGGCTGCAGAACCCGTTCTGCCTGCTGCTGGTGGCGCCGGTGACGGTGGCCGCCGCCTCGCTGCCCGGGCGGCAGGCGGCGCTGATGGGGCTGCTGGTGCTGGCCGCGACGATCAGT
>DASRWP010000298.1:0-4952 GCA_035654535.1 Brevundimonas sp. | reverse complement strand
CGTCGAAGGCCGCCGTAAGCCGCTCCCGGCCCTCCGCGTTCAGCTCGTCTATGCCGTCGCGCAGCCGGGCGATCGCACTGGTCAGATCCGAGCGCTCGACCCTCATTGTCTGCAGCCGGTCGCCGTATTCGACGGCCTCGTCCTCCGCCCGCAGGTTGACCGCGCCGAGGGCCTCGCGCTCGCGCTCAAGACCAAACAGCAGGCTCTCGGCGCCGGCTGCGTCGGGCGGACGGGCGATGGCGTCATCCGTCAGCTTTTGCGCCAGTTCCTCGGGCGCCATGTCAGCCGTTTCCCGGAGGACCCTGTCCGCTTCAGCCAGCCGGTCCGCCGCGGCCTCGGCGCGCGCCGCCAGCCCCGCCCGGGCCTCGCGCGCCGACGAAGCGGCGGTTTCAGCGGCCCGCGCGGCCCGATCAGCCTCTCCGGCGTCGCCCTCGGCGACGGAGAGGGCGTCCGCTGCGACCTTGCGCCGGGTTTCGGCCGCGGCCAGAGCGTCGAGAAGGGACGACCGCTGCGCCGCCAGCCGTTCGGGCGCGTCGGCGGCCGCTTGCAGCCGTGCTTCAGTCTTCTCCGCGTCTAGTTCCAGAGTGGTGATCCGCCCCTTGGCTTCGTCGGCGCGACCTACCCAGCCGACGCCTTCGCGGTTCAGCGCTTCCAGCCGAGCTTGTCGTCCGGCGACCTCGCGGGCCTCGGCGTCGCGTTCGACCCGGGCGGTCGCAGCCGCGCCACGCGCCCCGTCCGCCGCCGTGCGCGCCGCGCCAAGCTCAGCCCTCAAGGCATGGAGCGTCTCCGACGGGGCCTCGTCCCCCCGCGCATCCGCCAGCGCCGCCCGAGCCGCCTCAACCTCTTCCGTTAGCCGCGCCAGCGTCTCGTCGAGCGCCTGCGCCCGGGCCTCGCGGCGGGCCTGTTCGCGGCCCAGTGTTTCGAGCCGGTCGCGAGCGGCGGTGACGGCCTTTTCGAGCGGGAAGGGCGCGGCCCGGGCCGCCTTCACCGCCGCCTCTGCCGCGCGGAAATCGTCCGTCGCCGCCTTCAACGCCTCCTGCGCCTCCTCCAGCGCGGGGCGGCTCTCATCGATCTCGTCCTCAATCTCCGCCAAACGGGTGCGTTGGGCCAGCCGTACGGCGGCGGGGCGGGGGGCTTCCGCGCGTTGGACAAAGCCGTCCCAACGCCACAGATCGCCTTCGCGCGTGACCAGCCGCGCCCCGACCGGCAAGGCTATCGACAGGGCCTCGATATCGCTCCGGGCCGCGACGCCGCACAAGGCGAGCCGGGCCCGTAGCTGCTCCGGAGCCTTCACATGGTCGGCGAGCGGTTCGACTCCAGACGGCCACGATGGAGAGGGCGCGTCGGCCCCGGCCCAGTGAGCCGCCGCGCGCGCGTCAAGCGCAGCGTCCAGATCGTCGCCCAGAGCCGCCGCCAGCGCCGCCTCATAGCCTCGGTCCGCCTGCACCCGGTCGAGGGCCGGCGGGTGCTCCCGTTTGCCTTGGGTCAGCAATTGGGCGAGGCCTCGCGCCTCAGTCTGGAGCCGGCCAAGCTGGTCCTCAGCCGTGCGGGCGGCCTGCCGCGCCTCCTGTTCGGCCCGGGCCCTGTCGCCACGCGCCGTCTCTGCCGCATCGACGGCTGCGCGCGCCGCGTTCAGCTCGGCCTGTGCGGTCTCCAGCGCCGTTCTGGCCGCCTCGATCTCCGGCGTCTGCAGGGAACCCAAGGCCTCGCGTTCGGCGATGGCCGACGCAACCTGCCCCTCGGCCCGCGCCACCCGCGCCTCGGCGTCGCGCTTGCGGGCGTTCTCCGCCGAGACCCGCGCCTCAACGGCGGCCACCGCCCCGGCGATCCGTTCGACCTCGGAGTCTGCCGCGCGACGGGCTTCATCGGCCGAAACCAGCGCCGCCTCCAGCTCCGGGCCGCGCCGAGGCGCTGCGGCGATTTCGGCCGTGAGGGCCTCCAACTCCGTTCCAAGCCGGGTCAGTTCGGCGTCGGCGTCTCCGGCCATGGCGGTTTCGCGGGCGACGTCCGCTGAGATGCGCGCGGCCTCGGCGGTGAGGCGCTCGACCTCTGCGCGGGCGGACTGTTCGGCGAGGTCGAGGCGGTCGCGCTCCAGTGAGGCGCGGTGCAGTAAGGCCGCGGCGACGGCGTCTTCTTCGCGGGCGGGTTTCAGGGCCTCCTGCGCCGCGATCGCCGCCGTCTGGGCCCAGCTGGACGCTACGGTCGCTGTCCCGACGGTTCGATCGGCCTCGGCCAGTTCCCCCGCCGCCGACTCGGCCGCGAGCCGGGCGTCGTTCCAGCGGACATAGAGCAGGGCGGCCTGGAGGGCGCGGATTTCGGCGGAGATCTTCTTGTAGCGCTCCGCCTGCCGAGCTTCGCGCTTCAGTCGCGACAGCGCCGTCTCCAGCTCGCGCCCGATGTCGTCCAGTCGCTCAAGATTGGCTTCGGCCGCCTTCAGCCTCAGCTCGGCCTCGTGTCGCCGGGTATGCAGACCCGCCACCCCGCCGGCTTCTTCCAGAATGCGGCGGCGGTTCTGCGGTTTGGAGGCGATCAATTCGCTGATCTGGCCCTGCCGCACCAGCGCCGGACTGTTCGCGCCTGTCGAGGCGTCGGCGAACAGCAGCTGGACGTCCCGAGCCCGGACCTCCTTGCCGTTGATGCGATAGGTCGAGCCCTGACCCCGGTCGATGCGGCGGGAGACCTCTATGACGGCGCTGTCGGTGAAGGGCTGGGGCGCCTTCCTTTGAGCGTTGTCGATGGTCAGCTGGACTTCGGCGTGGTTGCGTGGCGGACGATCGGCCGCGCCGGCGAAGATGACGTCGTCCATGCCCTGACCGCGCATGGCCTTGGCCGAGTTGGCGCCCATGACCCAGCGCAGGCCCTCAAGAACATTGGACTTGCCGCAGCCGTTGGGTCCGACGACGCCGGTCAGACCCGGTTCAATATGCACCTCGGCGGGATCGACGAAGGACTTGAAGCCCACGAGCCGGAGGCGTTGGAACTCCATGGGTTCCTACGGGGTCAACGGGCTTCGGCCGCCTGAATGGCGACCTCCAGCCCGCCCAGCGAGCGATCCCCGACGAGCCGGCCGTTGACGAAGAAGCTCGGGGTGTACCCGGCCCCCGCGGCCGTGGCGCTCTCTATGTCGCGGTTGATGGCGGCCCGGGTTGCGGGCGTCGTCACGCAGGCGTCGATCTGCGCGCGGGTGCGGCCGCTGGCGGCGATGGCGGGTCCGTACCAGGCGTCAACCGGTCCTCCACGCAAGACGGCGGCCTGCCCGAGCATGAGAACGGAGGCGACGTCGAAGAACCGGTTCGGGGCGGCGCACCGCGCCAGCGCATGCGCGGGCAGGGACATCTCCTCCGGCGGCGTAGGCAGGTTGCGGAACACCAGCCGGACCCGTCCGGTGTCGATGAACCGCTGCTTGAACAGCGGATACACCATCTCGTGCCAGCCAGCGCAGGCGGGACAGGCGAAAGAGGCGTATTCGATCACCGTTACGGGCGCGTCCGCACGCCCGATGGTGCGATCCTGCGCGGTGACCGCCGCGACCTGCTCGATCGCCGCCGCAGGCGCGGTGGCGGTTGTCGCCGCCAGCGCCAGGGCGAGGATCAGCAGGATCGGCGGAGCACGCACCGGCGCAATCAGCCCTTGGCCAGCTCGGCGTCGATGGCCCGCGACAGGTCCTCCATCGAGGAGCCGGCGATCTGGACGCCGTTGACGAAGAAGGCGGGCGTGCCCGTCACGCCGGCCTTGACCGCCGCCTGGGTGCGTTCTTCCGACGCCTGCAGGTTCGCCTCATCGGTGATGCAGGTCTCGATTTGCTGGTTGTTCAACCCCGCGCCGTTGCCGACCCGGAACAGGGTGTCGCGCGGATTGACGCCTGCGCGCCACTCGGCCTGGCTGGCCATGATGCCGTGGACCACGTCGAAGTATTTGTCCTCCCCGGCGCAGCGGGCAATCATGAAGCCGGCGACCGCCACGTTGGCCGGCGGGGTCGGCAGTTCGCGGAAGACGTAGCGGACCTTGTCGGTGTCCACATAGGCGGCCTTGAAGGCGGGCCAGGTCGTCTCCTGCCAGGCCGCGCAGACGCCGCAGGTCACGGACGCATATTCGACCACTGTCACCTTGGCCCCCTCGGGCGCGCCCAGCGCCATGTCGCCGTCGGCCGCACCCCCCGCTCCGCCGCCGCCGCAGCCCGCAAGCGTGGCCATGGCGGCGAGGGCCGCAGCGGTCATCGCCGCGCGGCGGCTCATGGCGGCGTATTTGGTGTTGGCGCTCATGGCGTCTTCCTCAACTGGGTGGGAATGGGCTGATCATCGCGCGATTCCCCGGGCTCGCGCGCATCTGTCCACTGTCGAGAACAGAAAGGGCGAAGTTTTGTCAACGTCCGGCGCGGTCGCGACCCTTGCCCGGGTCTCCGAGAACGGCGCGGCCCAGCCGCTCGAGCGGTCCCTTCAGGGCGTCGGGCGCGTCCGCCACCGCTGCCTTCAGGGTCGCTTCGTCATGGGCGGCGAGGGGCTGCGGCGGGGCGCGGCGCCTTGGCGTTGAGGCGATTTCAGGCGGGGGCTTCACGGGGCCCTGGGCGATCCGCAGCTTGTCGACGCTGCCGGCCCCGAGGAACAGATTGACGCGCTGCAGGATGTCTTCGGCCTGATGCTGCACCAGCAAGGCCGCAGGGCCCGCGACCCGCAGCTCCAGCGTGCCGCCTGCGCCGCCGCGGCCCTTGGTCAGTTTCTGTGGACGGGTCACCCGGGCCAGCCGGTCGCCGACGATCTCGCGCCAGCGCGGCTCCAGCGCCGCGGCGCCGCGGCCGAACTTGCCGTCCAGCTCCTTGATCAGCGCCTGCAAGGCCCGACCAGCGCGGGGCGCGGGGCGCGGGGCGGGGCGCGTCCGTTTGCGCGACAGGATTTCGCGGGCCTCGGCGTCAGTGGGGAGCGGACGGCGCATTTCCGGTCTATAGCGCGATCGAT
>DASRWP010000297.1:0-1592 GCA_035654535.1 Brevundimonas sp. | reverse complement strand
CTATTTCTACGCTTCCCCGGCCGAGGCGCGCCGTGGCCGCTAGCCTGACCAATCCAGCTCCCGCCGACCGGACGCTGCGGGAGTTCGTCACGCCCGAGGGCGTCGATCTACGGCTCAATATCGGCGACGCGTCGCAGCGGGCCGGGGCGTTCATGCTGGACGCCGTGATCATCTGCGCCATCCTGCTGGCCGCCAGCCTCGCCGCCATCCTCATCGGCGTAGGCGCGGCGCTGACCGGAGGCGCTACGGGCGCCGAGATGGTGGCCGTCGTCTGGCTGCTGGGCTTCTTTGTGCTCAGGAATTTCTACTTCACCGCCTTCGAGCTTTCAGCGCGGGCCGCGACTCCGGGGAAGCGGATGATGGGCCTGCGCGTCGCGTCCCGCGACGGCGGCCGGCTGCGGGCAGAGGCCGTCTTCGCTCGCAACGCCATGCGCGAGCTCGAGGTGTTCCTGCCGCTTTCGATACTGGTCGGCCGCGCCCAGCAGGGCGGAGTGGACAGCTGGATGTATCTGCTGGCCTTCGCCTCCGTCGCCGTGTTCGTGCTGTTCCCGTTGTTCAACCGGGACCGGCTCAGGGTCGGCGACCTGATCGGCGGGACGTGGGTGGTGCGCAGTCCGCGCCGCACGCTGGGTCGCGACATGGCTGAGGACGGCAGCGCCCGCCTGAGCCGCTTCAACTTCACGGCCGCGCAGCTCGACGCCTACGGCGCGCGCGAGCTTCATGTGCTGGAGGAGGTTCTGCGGCTGCGCGACCGCCGCACCCTGCGCACGGTCGCCGCAAGAATCGCCACAAGGATTGGTTGGGCCCACGGCCCGTCCGATGACGACTACGATTTTCTGAGCGCCTACTACGCGGCCTTGCGGGGCAGGCTGGAGTCACGGTTGTTGATGGGGGTCAGACGCCGCGACAAGCACGACGTCTGAGTCCGTCGATCAGTCGAAGACCGAAGCGAGTTGCTCGGGCGAGACCCCCTCCTTGGCGCGCCGAAGCTCGTAATAGACGGCCGCGACGCCGGCGGCCGAGACCACCCCTGTCAGGACGTTGACAAGAGGCGTCAGCACCATGGCGACGCCCCAGTGAGTGGTGGCGGTGGTGAAGCTTCCGCCCGCGGCCACGCCCACGCCCACGACAAGCCAGCTGATCATGCTCGACAGGACGACGTAGACGACCAGCAGGGCGAAAATCATCCAGCGATTGCCGCGGGTGAGATCCCGGCTCCGCTGGAAGCTATCGAAGATGCCCCGGTTCTCGACCACCAGCGCCGGACTGGCGACAAGCCACATCACCGCGAGGATGACCCCCGGAACGATAAGCAGCAGAAACCCGAGCCCAAGCCCCAGCCCCATCAGAATGGCCAGTCCCAGCAGCGGGAAGAAGAAGCGGAGACCGACCGACAGGGCGCCGCCCAGATCGACGGACTTTCCGTTGAAGCCGTTCACGGCGGCGAACACGACCATTCCCTGGAGAACGTATGAGCCGATGACGGTGAGGACAGAGCCTACAAACACGAACGGAACCCCGGCGAAGGGATTGACGACGGTGTTGGCGGCCTGCCCGTAGCCGCTCATCAGGCTGGTCGGGCTGCCCAGCCT
>DASRWP010000296.1:0-4905 GCA_035654535.1 Brevundimonas sp. | reverse complement strand
GGTCGCGACCATGGACACGCCCGAATCGGCGGCGGTCTGGAGCAGGAACCGCAGCGATTCCTCGCGCGCCCCGTCTCCGGTCGACAAACTGGCTCTGGCCGTCGTGCATGCGCCCGAGCGGGCCATTCCCGCGCCCGCCGGCGCGCGCGAGGAATCGCTGCGGTTCCTGCTCCAGACCGCCGCCGATTCGGGCGTGTCCATGGTCGCGACCCGGCCCGACGGCGACGGCGAGCGCTGGCTCGGCCAGGCCTGGCCCTTCCCCTCGCCCTTCCACGTGTCCGTCTGCACCGTTCCGGTCGGTGATGGCGTCGACCGGGTCGAGGCCCGCGCGCGCCGTTCGCTGGAGCGGCTGGGCCTGCCGCGCGGCGACGCCCTGATGATCTCGAACGCGGCCGACCTGGCCGGAACCGAGGGCCGCGCCCTCTGGGACCGGCTTCTGGCGCTCAAGGACCGCGGCCTGTACCGGCGCATCGGCTTCTGCGCCACGGTCGAGGACGGCCCCGCCCTGCTGGCCCGACGTTTCCAGCCCGACGTGGTGCAGCTGAGGTGCAACCTGCTCGACCAGCGGGCCCAGCATTCCGGCGTCCTGTCCGAGCTCGCTTCTCTGGACGTGGCGGTTCACGCCTCGTCCGTTTTCGCCGACGGCTGGCTGTTCATGAGCGGCGAGGCCTTGCCGCCCGAAATGCACCGCCACGCCCCCACCCTGTCGCGCATCCGCCGCCGTTTGGCCGAGGCCCGCGTCGATCCGATGCAGGCCACCCTCGCCTATGCGCTGGGCCTACCCGAGGTGTCAGCGGTCGTCGCCGGCGTCGCCTCGGCTGCGGAACTCCGGGCCGTCGTCGCTGCGGCCCACGCGCCGACCCCCGCCCTCGATTGGACCGCCCTGCAGCTGGAGCCGGCGACGGCGGCCGGCTCCAGCCCCTTGCGCGGCCGGATCAGTAGCGCAGCCTGATACCCGCCCATGCCGACCGGCCCGGCTCGCCGTAGCCGAACACCTGCTGATAGCGCTCGTCGGTCAGGTTCTCGATCCGCGCCGTGAGCGTCACGGCCTCCGTTAGCGCCCACGACCCGTTCAGATGGGCGACAACGAAGCGCTCGCGCACCCCGCCGACATCATCCTGATCGCCCTCGGCCCGAACGGTCAGCGCCGCCGACAGCTTGCGCCCGGACCAGCCGAGCGTCGCCGAGCCCGCCTGCCCGGGCACGCGCAGCAGCCGCACGCCGGTGGTCTCGTCCCGGGCGTCGGTCCACGCATAGGCGAGGCTGAGGTCGAAGCCCGCCCCGATCCGCGCCCGGCCCTCCAGCTCGACGCCGTCGGTCATGGTCTGGGCCACGTTCACATAGACGCTGTCGAAGGTGACCGGGTCGAAGACGTAGGTGATCTGGTCCTCGACCTTGAGCCGGTAGGCCGTGGCCCGGCCCTCGATCCGTCCGTCCGCCGAGCGCCAGCCGATGGCCGCCTCATAGCCTTCCGCCGTCTCCGGCCGCAGCACCGGAAAGGGACTGGCCGAAAAGCAGAAGTCACAGACCGACTGGCTGATCGAGGGCGCCTTGAAGCCCGTGCCCCAGGCCGCCGAGAGCACCACTCCGCCGCCAGCCTCGAAGGCTCCCGACAGCCGCCCGGTCGTCTTCGCGCCGAAATCGTCGGTGGCGTCGTGGCGCAACGCCCCGGTCAGGCTCAGCCGATCCGTCGGCTCGATCCGGGCCGTGAGGAAGGCGGCGGTCGCGCCGAGGTCCTCGGTCAGGCCGCTCGACAGGCTGCCGCGGGTCTCCTCCCGCTCCGCTCCGACGACGAAGTCAACGCCGCTCACGGCCCCGTCCGCCTGCCAGCGCAGCACCCGCCGCTCCGCCTCGAAGGTTGACGGGAAGGACGAGACGGTCTCCCGCGCGATGTCCGACGCCGACACGCTGACCTGATGCGCCAGACCCAACGCATCGAGCTTCAGGCGCAGAAAGCCCGAGGCCTGCTCGACGGCCTGCCGGTCCGCCGTGTCGCCGAGCACGAACGCAGGCGGCGCGAAGCCGTCGAGATTGGCCTCGCTCTCGCTCCAGCGCACCGCCCCATCCACTGCGACCGAGCCGGTCAGGGCGTGACGGCCCCGCGCCCCGACGGTGGTCGAGGCGAACCCGTCGGCTTCGGGGTTGCCGTCCTCTTCGTCGGCCGCCGAGATTCCGTCGGTTTCGAAGCTTGAAACCCAGGCGCCGAAGCCCGACCGATCCGACGAGCGGCCCAGCGCCAGCCGACCGCGCACCGTGTTGAACGACCCCGCTTCCGCCTCGGCGGCCAAGCCGTCCAGCTCGCGGGTCGTGAAGGCGATCACCCCGCCGATGGCGTCGGAGCCCCACAGCGACGACTGCGGGCCCGACAGTACCTCGACCCGCTCGATGTCAGACAGCTCCAGCCCGGAAAAGTCGAAAGCGCCGTTGACCTCGGCCGGATCATTGACAGGAATCCCATCGATCAGGACCAGCGTCTTGCCGGGCGTAGCGCCCCGGATCCGGACCTGGGCCACGCCTCCGAAGGCGCCGGCGCGCGTCACTGACAGGCCCGGCACGTCGGACAGGATGTCGGCGGCGAACACCGCGCCGCGTCGCTCGATGGCGGCGCGGTCGATGACCCGGGAGCCGGGGCTGTCCTGCACCACGGCGGGCAGGCGGGTTGCGGTAACGACGACCTCCGGCAGCGCGTCAGGATCATTCGCCGAACGGTCTGGAAATGTCTGGGCATGGGCGGACAGGGGCAGGCACACGGCCGCGGCCGTGGCGAGAAGATGGGATCGCATAAGCGATGTCTCCGTCGTCTCCGCGCGAGCGCATCGCGGCGACGTGAGGAATGGCGACCGACCCGTCCGGATGGACGGCGCAGGTGTCGGGTCGCCTCGACGGATCACCGCGTCTCTGCCTGGTCCCGGGCAGCGGACGGACGACGTCGGCGGCCAGGTCTCCTGGCTTGCGGGTCAAAAACGGAGGATCGCGCCTTCCCGGTTGCCCAGTGACGCCGAAGCCGAAGCCCCGGAATGATCCACCTCTCGCCGCCTACAGTTGCGGGCACAGCCGCGGTGTCTGACCGCGTTCCCTTAACCGCCTGCCAGATTGTCGCAGGGGCGAGCCGTTCGGACAAGCGGGCATCCATGACGACGGGACTGGGCGGACCGACCGCTGGCTGGTTCGTCACGAAGAACACGAAGAAGAGAAAGCCACAAAGGACACGAAGGGGCCGGGCCTGCGGCGCCGCAATCGTTCATCCTTTCAAGGAATGAAAGGCGCTTCGCGCGGTTTGGCGCCTGCCCCTTCGTGCTCTTCGTGCCTTCCTTTGTGTCCTTTGTGACGAACCGGCCCTGCCAGCCTCCCGCACAACAGGAAGCCGCAAGGGAACGCTTGAGGGGGCGCCCGCAATCCGTCACCTTGCGCGCCTTCATGAACGCCCCGCTCGCCCATCCTCCGAAGGCCGCCGAGATCCCGTCCGCCGAGGGCGTGACGCCGGTGATGGCGCAGTTCCTGGCGGCAAAGGCCAGCCAGCCGGACGCCATCGTCTTCTTCCGCATGGGCGACTTCTACGAGCTGTTCTTCCGGGATGCGGAGATCGCCTCGGCGGCGCTCGGCATCACCCTGACCAAACGCGGCAAGCATCAGGGCGAGGACATTCCGATGGCCGGGGTTCCGGTGCATGCGCTGGACGGCTATCTGGCGCGGCTTATCCGGCAGGGCTTCAAGGCGGCCATCTGCGAGCAGATGGAGGCCCCGTCCGAAGCGCGGAAGCGCGGCTCAAAGGCCGTGGTGCATCGCGACATCGTCCGCGTCGTCACGCCCGGCACCCTGACCGAGGACAGTCTGCTGGATGCGCGCGGAGCCAACCGGCTGGCCGCCGTCTCGGTGCGCAAGGGGCGCGCCGCGGTGGCCGTGGTCGAGCTGTCCGCCGGCTCGGTCGACGCCGTCGCCTGCTCGCTGGAGGACCTCGGCGCCACGCTGGCCTCATTCCGGCCGTCGGAAGTGCTGGTGCCCGACCGACTGTTTTCCGATGCGGCCGCCAAGGCGGCGCTCGATGGTTCGGGCGGGGTGGTTCAGGCCCTCCCGCAGGCGCTGGCCGAGCCGGTCGGCGCCCGCGTGCGGGTCGAACGCCTCTACGGCGTGGCCTCTCTGGACGGCTTCGGAGCCTTTGAGGAGGCGGAAGTCTCGGCGCTGGGACTGATCGCCGCCTATCTGGAGACGACCCAGGCCGGCAAGATTCCGGCCCTGTCGCCGCCCCGTCGTTCGGGCGACAGCGGCTTCCTCGCCATCGATCCGGCGACCCGGCTCAGCCTCGAGATCGACCGCACCCAGCGCGGCGAGCGCGAGGGCTCGCTGCTGGCCTGCATCGACCGGACCGTCACCGCCTGCGGGGCGCGCGCGCTGGCCGAACGCATCGCCCGGCCCCTGCGCGACCCGATCGCCATCAACCATGGCCTTGACGCGGTCGAGTGGTTGCTTGAGCGCCGCGACCTGCGCCGCGATCTGCGCGACGCGCTGCGCGCCTCGTCCGATGTCGCCCGCGCGGCCTCGCGTCTGGTGCTCGGTCGTGGCGGACCGCGCGATCTGGCGGCGATCCGGACGGGACTCATCACGGCCGAGTCTGTGTTCGGCCTGTTCCCCCTTGCCCGCGACCCGCTGACGGGCCCGCCGGCCCAGATCGCTGATGCGCTGGACCGGCTGGCCCTGTCACCCGACCTCGGCCGGTTGCTGGCCGACCTGACCGAAGGGCTCGCACCCGAGCCGCCCCACCTTTCTCGCGACGGCGGCTTCGTCGAGCCGGGCTACCGGCCCGAGCTGGAGGAGGCGCGGCGCCTGCGCGACGACAGCCGCCGGGTGGTCGCCGACCTCGAGGCCCGCGCCGTCGCCGAGGCCGGCGTGCCATTCAAGGTCCGCCAC
>DASRWP010000295.1:0-2784 GCA_035654535.1 Brevundimonas sp. | reverse complement strand
GAATGATCTCTTTCGAACACGCCGTCCCGGGCATCCTGCCCTGCCAGTCCATCGAGGCGCTGATTGCCGGCGGGGCCATCGCCTCCGACACAGCCTTCGACGTCGATCAGGTCCAGCCCGCCAGTCTCGACCTGCGCCTGTCCGACCGGGCGTGGCGGGTGCGCGCCTCCTTCCTGCCGGGGCAGCGCAAGGTCGAGGACCGCATCGCCGACGTGGCCATGCACACGATCGACCTGTCCTCCGGCTATGTGATGGAAAAGGGCTGCGTCTATATCGCCCGGCTGCAGGAGCGGTTGTCCCTCCCGAAAGGCCTGATCGCCCGCGCCAATCCGAAGAGCTCGACCGGCCGCGTCGACGTCTTCGTGCGCCTGCTGACCGACCGCGGCGGCAGCTTCGACGACGTGGACGAGGGCTATGAAGGCCCGCTGTATCTCGAGATCGCGCCCCAGACCTTCTCCATCCTCGTCCGCCCGGGCACCCGGCTGAACCAGCTGCGCCTCAAGGCGGGAGAGCCGCCGAAGCTGGAGACCCGCTCGGTCGGCGTCGACCTGACCGGGTCCGACGGCGGCATCGTCGGCTTCCGCGGACGCCGCCACGCCGGGGTGGTCGATCTCGACAATATCGACGGCCACGACCCGCGGGACTTCTGGGAGCCCCAGATCCTGCGCCGCGGCGAGCTGCTGCTCGATCCCGGCGAATTCTACATCCTCGCCTCGTCCGACGACGTGGAGATCCCCGTCGATCAGGCCGCCGAGATGACGCCCATCGATCCGTCGGTCGGTGAGTTCCGCGTCCACTACGCCGGCTTCTTCGACCCCGGCTTCGGCACCGACGAAGCCCACGGCGCCGGCTCGAAAGGCGTGCTCGAGGTTCGCACCCACGACACCCCCTTCCTGCTGGAGCACGGCCAGATCGTCGCCCGCCTCGTCTACGAACCCCTCACCAAACGCCCCACCCGCCTCTACGGCGAGGGCGGCAGCCACTACCAGCGGCAGGGGCTCAAGTTGAGCAAGCACTTCCGACCGTGGTGAGCTAGCAGCCTCTCCCTCCCCCTCCGGGGGAGGGTGGGCGAGCCGAAGGCGAGGCCGGGTGGGGACGCTTCGGCAAGACAGCATCCGTATCGCCGGGCCCCTCCCACCCCGTCGTCGCTGAAGCGCCGACGACCCTCCCCCGGAGGGGGAGGGAGAAACGCAGATCAATCGAGCCGATCCGCCTTCCTGAGGTCCGGGAACCACCGCGCCCACAAGCCGGTCGCCGTCAGGGCCCCCACGCCCCCGAACACCGCCGCGCCGATCGGTCCAAGGAAGCGCACCGCCACGCCCGAGTAAGCCTCGCCCAGTTCGTTCGAGGCGCCGATGAACAGCATGGACACCGAGCTAACCCGCCCGCGCATGTGATCCGGCGTCGACAGCTGGATCAGGGTCTGGCGGATGTTGACGCTGATCATGTCGGCGGCCCCGCCGAGGAAGAGGACCGCCCCCGACAGCCAGACGCTCTTCGACAGGCCGAAGGTCAGGGTGCAGACGCCGAACACCGCCACCGCCGCGAACATCCATCGGCCGCCGTGCTTCACGATCGGATAGCGGCTCAGATATAGCGCCACCATCAGCGCCCCCGCCCCGAATGAGGCGCGCAGCAGGCCGAAGCCGACCGCGCCGACGTGCAGAATGTCCCGCGCGAAGATCGGCGTCAGCAGCGCCACCCCCGCCAGCAGCACCACGATCAGGTCCAGCGATATGGCCCCGAGCACGATCTTGGTGTTCCATACATAGGCCAGCCCCTCCCTGACCTGCTCCACCGCCGACACGCGCGTCGGCGACGGGGCCGGTTTCCCGCTGGTGCGGATCAGCAGCAGGCTCCCGATGCCGACCGCGAACATCGCCAGCGCCGAGGCATAGGCCAGAGGCACCGACAGGCCGACGATCACGCCGCCCAGCGCCGGACCCGCGATGGCCCCGGTCTGGAAGGCGATCGACTGTGCCGCGATGGCCGGCGGCAGGGCGCGACGCCCGACCACCATCGGCAGGAAGGCTTGGCTGGCCGGAGCCAGAAACGCCCGCGCCGCGCCGAACACAGCCGCTACCGCCAGCAGTCCCCACAACGGCGGATCGCCATGCAGCGCCAGCAGCAGGAAGCCGACCGCGCAGGCCGCCTCGACCATGACCGACAGGGTGACGGTGGTCTTGCGGTCGCGGCGGTCGGCCATGGCCCCGGCGGGCAGGGTCAGGGCCAGCAGGGGCAGGAACTGGCACAGGCCGACCAGCCCCAGATACAGACTCGCCTCCTCGATCGGATGGTCGCGCCGCGCGATCTCATAGACCTGCCACAGCAGGGCCGAGGACTGGATCTGGATTCCCAGCACCGCCGCCATCCGCCCGACCCACAGCAGGCGGAATTCGCGGATCGCCCACGGGCTGCTCGGCCCCTCGGGCGGCGGCGGCTGGACGGGTTCGGTGGTCTCGATGGGTTCGGTCAAGTGCGCCGGTCTTGCTTCGGATACGGCGCGCCGTCGCGGTCGAAGAAGCCGCCCGCACGGTAGACCATGTCAATGTCGGGATAATCCGCGTTGTCGCCGCCGGGGGTCCGGGTCCCGACTTCCAGCACCACCGCCTCGGCGCCCGACCGGTTCTGCAGCACATGACCGTTGGGCACGCCCGCCTTCCAACCCGCGCAGTCGCCGGCCCTGAGCACCGTTTCGCCCTCATCCTCGACCAGCACCACCTCGCCCTCCAGCACCCAGACGAATTCGTCCTCGCGCTCGTGCCAGTGGCGCTGGCTGGACCA
>DASRWP010000294.1:0-3245 GCA_035654535.1 Brevundimonas sp. | reverse complement strand
CACGGATTATCCGCGTGTCTACATCACCACCAATACGCGTGACGATCGGGTGCATCCGGGGCACGCGCGGAAGTTCGCCGCGCGGCTGGCGGAGCAGGGGCACGACCACCTGTACTATGAGGAAACGTCGGGCGGGCATTCCAACGACGCCGACCCGGTCGCCAACGCCCGCCGCTGGGCGCGGCACTACGTCTATCTGGCGCAGCAGCTGATGGATTGACCGCCTAGGTGGGCTCGACCAGCTTCAGCTTGGGCGATTTCTTCGGCTTTTCTCCGGCGGCGGCCTTCTTCGCCAGCTTCTCGGCCTTTCTGGCGTCGCGGGCCGCTTTCTTGGCGGCCTTCTCCTCGGCGCGGGCCTTGACGGGCGCGGCGTCGGCTTCGCCAGCCAGTTCGGCCAGCAGGTCGAGGAAGCCGTCGCGCTTGTTCTTGGGCAACAGGGCCATGATCCGTTTGTCGGCGGCCGCCACGCGCGGCCGCGCCGACTCCAGCGCCGCCTGACCCGCCCCCGACAACCGCACCGCCTTGGCGCGGGCGTCGATCGCTGACTTTTCACGGTCGAGCAGCCCCTTGGCCGTCATCCGCGCGACGAGGTCGGCGAGCGTCGAGCGGTCGATGCCGGTGGCGCGAACAAGGTCGGTCTGGGTCAGGCCGGCCTTGTGGCTGACGGCCTCCAGCACGGCGAACTGGCGCTGGGTCAGGCCGTCCGAACCGGCTTCATCGGCGTAGATGTCGAGCGCCAGCTGCAGCGCCCGGTGCATCAGATGACTGGGCGAGGCGCCGAGGCCCCCCGCGCGCTTGAGCTTGCTTCCTGACTTGACCATCTGGCCGTATCCCCTCGGCTGCGGGCCATAGCTAGCAGTCAGGTATTGCGGTTTGACGACGATTTGTCCGCGTTCGGGTTACAGTCCCGGGTCGGGCGACGTCGGGCCGGGCTCCTCGTCCTTGATCATATGCTTGAGGATGTACGGGATCTGCAGCAGGCCGAAGACGCAGGCGGCGACCCAGATGAAGCCCCGGAAGGCGACCCAAGTGTCGTCGCTCTGGGTGCGCCAGACGATCTCGTTGGAGATAGCGACGGTTGCGAAATACAGGCCGTACCGGAACGTCAGCCCTCGCCAGGCGTGGTCCGTGACCTTGATCGAGTCGCCCAGCAGATATTTGAACGGATAGCGGCCGAGCGGCAGCGACCCCAGCAGCACGGCGGCCAGCAGGCCGTTCTGGATGCTGAGCTTGATCTTCAGCAGGGAGGGATCCTGGAAGAATAGGGTCAGGCCTCCAAAAATCAGGGCGAAGCCGCCGGCGAGCAACGGCAGGGGGGCGAGGCGGCGCTCAAGCGCGTAGCCGACGATCAGCGCGATAGCGGACGCGCCGACCAGCACCCAGGTCGCCTGAACCATGGCCTCGCGACCGTCCAGCCCCCGCGCGCGCAGGAAGGCGTAGGCGCCGGCGAACGCCACCAAGGCGCCGAAATCGACGGCCTGACGGATCCACTGGCGGTTCTTCGGCGCTGCGTCGCTCGCGGAGGCGTTGTCGGGGGGCTTATCGGTCATGTCAGTCCTCAAGCCCCACCAGAGAGCGGGAAAAGGCGCGGGCGTCGAAGGGTTGCAGGTCGTCGACGCCCTCGCCGACGCCGATCAGCTTGATCGGGGCGTCGGACGCCTGCGCCACGGGCACCAGGACGCCTCCGCGCGCCGTGCCGTCCAGCTTGGTCATGACCAGCCCCGACACATAGGCGGTGCGGCCGAAAATCTTCTCCTGCTCCAGCGCATTGCGGCCGACGGTGGCGTCCAGCACCAGCAGTGTCTCGTGCGGCGCGTCCGGATCGATCTTCTTCAGCACGCGCACGATCTTGAGCAGCTCGTCCATCAGCGCGCTTTTGTTCTGCAGGCGCCCGGCGGTGTCGATCAGGACGACATCGTAGCCCTCCGCCTTCGCCCGGGTGTAGGCGTCGAAGGCAAGACCCGCCGGATCAGCGCCGTCGCGGCGGCTTTCGAAGGTCGCCCCCGCCCGTTCGGACCAGACCTTCAGCTGTTCGCGGGCCGCGGCGCGGAAGGTGTCGCAGGCGACGATCATGACCTTGGCGCCCTGCGCCGTCAGGTCCGAGGCGATCTTGCCCAGCGTGGTGGTCTTGCCCGATCCGTTGACGCCGACGAACAGGGTGACGAAGGGCCGGGGACCGTTCAGCGGTTCGTAGCGGGCCTCGTGGCCGATCAGCTCGGCGGTCACGGCTTCGGCCAGCGCCTCCTTCACCTCGCGCTCGCTGGCGCCGACGCCGAAGCGCAGCTCGCGGAAGCGGGCCACAATCCGGTCCGTGGCGGCGGGGCCGAGGTCGCTCTCGAGCAGGTGCTCCTCCAGCCCCTCCAGCGCGGCCTCGGACAGCGGCTCCTTGACGAAGGTGGCGACGACCTGCTCGGTCATCTGCTTCGACGAGCGGGACAGGCCCTCGGTCAGCCGCGAGAGCCAGCCCTTTTTCGGCGTATCAGTCATGCGACTGGCTTTAGCGGGGCGGAACGGGCGCGTCACGCGATCTCGCCGAGCCCGCCGCGTGAGGCCACCACCGTGACCGTCGCGCGTTGTCAGGATAGAACGGCCTGAGCCAGGAACCCGCCATTGCCCAAGAGCCACGCCTTCCACTCCCCCGCCACCCACGGTTTCGTCCGCGTCGCGGCGGCCACTCCGGTGGTGCACACCGCCGACCCCGTCGCCAACGGCGATGAACACGAGGCGCTGATCCGTCAGGCGGCTGAGCGGGGCGTAGACCTGATGGTCTTCCCCGAGCTCTCGATCAGCGCCTACGCCATCGACGACCTGGTGATGCAGGGCGCCCTGCTGGATGAGGTCGAGCGGCAGATCGCCCGGCTGGCCCCGCTGACTGCCGAAAGCGGCGTCATCACCGTGGTCGGCGCCCCGTTGCGTCGCGACGACCGGCTCTACAACTGCGCCGTGGTGCTGGGGAACGGCCGCGTCCTCGGCGTCGTGCCCAAGACCTATCTTCCCAACTACCGGGAATATTACGAGAAGCGCTGGTTCTCGGCGGGTGGCGACATCTCCAGCCGCGACGGCGACCTGACGGTGGCGGGCGAAGAGGCGCCGTTCGGGGTCGATCTTGTGTTCGAGGCCGCCAACCGACCCGGCTTCGTCTTCGCTGCGGAGATCTGCGAGGACTACTGGGCCCCCTTGCCGCCTTCCACGCGGCAGGCGCTGTCGGGCGCCCGCATCCTGCTGAACCTGTCGGCCTCCAACAT
>DASRWP010000293.1:0-6696 GCA_035654535.1 Brevundimonas sp. | reverse complement strand
CGGGTCGGTCAAATCCTCCATCTCGGCCATGACCCACTCGAGACGGCCTTCCTTCTGCAGCCGGTCGCGCAGCTTCGGGTACAACGCCGCGAGGTGGGTCACGTCGCCGAGGGCGTAGATCAGCTGGGCCTCCGACAAGGGGCGCCGGCCCCAGTCGGTGAAGCGACTGCCCTTGTCGACCTCCTGCCGCAGCATTTGCCGGACAAGCGCCTCGTACGAAACCTGGTCGCCGAAACCCGCGGCCATGGCGGCCACCTGGGTGTCAAACATGGGCTTGGGCATGGCCCCCAGTTTGACGAAGATTTCTGTGTCCTGACGTGCGGCGTGGAAGACCTTGATGATCCTCGGGTCGCGCAACAGGTCGAGGAACGGCTCGAGATCCAGCCCATCGGCCATGGGATCGATGATGGCCGCGTCCGTAGCCGAGGCCGCCTGGATCAGGCACAGGCGCGGCCAGTAGGTCGTCTCCCGCATGAATTCGGTGTCGACCGTGATGAAGGGCTGGTCGGCCAGCAGCGCGCAGAACTCTCGCAGGGCCTCGGTGGTGGTGATCGGCGTCATTCGGATGCTATAGCCCCGCGCGATATGGTTGTGGCAAGAGCCGCCGCAGAAAACCTCCCACTGATTCAGGCCGGTGAACCCATGGGCGACACGTCGGACAAGCTCGAGAACGGCCTGACCTATGCGGATGCGGGGGTCGACATCGACGCGGGCGAGATGCTGGTCGATGCGATCAAGCCGCTGGCGAAATCGACACGCCGGCCCGGCGCCGAGGCGTCGCTGGGTGGATTCGGGGCCCTGTTCGACCTGAAGGCGGCGGGATTCGAGGATCCCCTGATCGTCGCCACGACGGACGGTGTCGGCACGAAGCTGAAGATCGCGATCGAAACCGGGCGCCATGACGGCGTCGGGGTCGATCTGGTCGCCATGTGCGTCAATGACCTGCTGGCGCAAGGCGCCGAGCCCCTGTTGTTCCTTGACTACTACGCCACCGGCAAGCTCGACATCGACGCAGCGAAACGCGTCGTCGCCGGCATCGCGGAAGGCTGCCGTCAGGCCGGCTGCGCGCTTGTCGGCGGCGAGACGGCCGAGATGCCGGGGATGTATCAGGGCGGCGACTACGATCTCGCGGGCTTTTCGCTGGGCGCGGTCGAGCGGGGTCACGCCCTGCCGTATCTCGACCGTCAGGCGGCCGGCGACATCATCATCGGCCTGGGCTCGTCAGGTCCCCACTCGAACGGCTATTCGCTGATCCGCAAGGTGGTCGAGAAATCCGGCCTCTCCTGGGGGGACGACGCCCCCTTCGCCCGCGACCGCACCCTGGCGCAGGCGCTGATGGAGCCGACCCGCATCTATGTGAAGCCGGTGCTGCCGCTGATGAAGGCCGGACTGATCAAGGGCGCCGCGCACATCACCGGCGGCGGACTGATCGAAAACCCGCCGCGCTGCATCGCCGACGGCCTCCGCGCCAGCTTTGACTGGGCCGCCTGGCCGATGCCGCAGGTGTTCCAGTGGCTGGGAGCGACCGGCGGTATCTCCGACCACGAACTGCGCCGCACCTTCAACTGCGGCGTCGGTTTCATCCTGATCGTCGCCCCCGAGAACGCCGAGCCCGTGCTCGAAGCCCTGCTGAACGCCGGCGAGGTGACGTTCGTGTGCGGGCAGCTGGAGGCGGTTTAGCGTGACGTTCTCTTGAACGACGTCGCCTCCTTGCCCCGATCTGACCTGCCGCCCTACAGCCCTGCATCCAGACTGCTGTAGGTCACCCGCACGACCGTGGCGCGACCCTCGTTCTGCCGCAGGGAGACGGTGACGCCGCCCTTGGTCCAGATCGGTCGGTCGGGAGCCGCCTCGGCGTCCGGGGCGAAGCCCTGCTCGCGCAGGACGGGCGCGACCGAGGTCTTCGCCGCGTCCAGCCCGCCTCGACGCGCCTGAATGACGCATACGCGGTTCAGATTGCCGTCGACCGCCGATCCGGTGGTGGTCAGCCGCAAGAGCCAGGCTTGATCCGCGGTCTGGTAGGCGCCCGCCTCGCCGCCTGGAGCGGGAGCGAAACCGAGCAGCTCCAGCGCCGCCGCGTGGTTCGTCGCGCCCGCAACGTGGGGCAGGCAGACGTCGGTGAAGGCTCCTCGTGTGGTGTCGGGCTGCGGAGGAGCCGACAGGACCAGCGCGGCGATCAGGGGAGCGAACATGAGGCGGTCTCCGACAGGCGCGTTACCTTTTCCGAGGTCGCGGTCCGGTGCAAGCGCCTGATTCCCCGGCTGCAATCCGTTGACCGCGCCGGAGCCGCCCGGCAATGTCGCCCCCTCCCCTTTGTACGTGAGGCCATCCGATGCGCGCCCTGTCCCTCGCCCTCGCCGGCCTGATGATCGCCACGACCCCCTCCGCAGCCCAGGCGCCCGCCCAGGAACAGGGCCTGCTGCATCGGCTGGCCGGCGAAATCCGCCCGGAGCGGATGCGATCGGACATCGAGGCCATGGTGGGCTTCGGCACCCGCCATACGATGTCCGAGACGCAGTCGGACACCCGCGGCATCGGCGCCGCCCGCCGCTGGGTGGAGGCCGAGCTTCAGGGCGTGAGCCGCCAGTGCGGCGGCTGCCTGACGGTGGTGACGCCGTCCGACACCGTCACCGGGGCGCGTATCCCGACGCCGACCGAAGTCGTCAACGTCGTCGCCATCCAGCGCGGCACGGGCGATCCGGACCGGGTGATCATCATCTCGGGCCACCTCGATTCCCGCGTGACGGACGTGATGAACTTCACCGCCGACGCCCCGGGCGCCAACGACGACGCCTCGGGCGTGGCGGCGGTTCTGGAAGCGGCGCGCGTGCTGTCGAAGCACCGGTTCGACGCGACGCTGGTCTACGCCGCCCTGTCCGGCGAAGAGCAGGGGCTGCTGGGCGGGAAAATCCTCGCCGATTATGCGAAGGCCCAGGGCTGGCGGGTCGAGGCCAATCTGAACAACGACATCGTGGGCAATTCCGAAGGCCAGTCGGGCGTCCGCGACACCACCCGCGTGCGGGTCTTCTCCGAGGGCACAAAGACGGTCGAGACCGAGGCCCAGGAAGAGCGGCGGCGGTACAACGGAGGCGAGGTCGACTCGTCGTCCCGGAACCTCGCCCGGTTCGTGGACGCCGTGGCGGAGCGCTACCTCGCCAACTTCGACGTCGAGATGATCTATCGCACCGATCGCTACGGGCGCGGCGGCGATCAGGTCGAAATGTTGCGCGCCGGCTTCCCGGCCGTTCGCATTTCCGAGGGTGCGGAGAACTACGACCGCCAGCATCAGGATCTGCGGACCGAGAACGGCGTCCACTATGGCGACACGATCGACGGGGTGGACTTCGACTATCTGGGACAGGTCGCGCGGCTGAACATCGCCACCATGGCGGCTCTGGCCAACGCCCCGGCGAGCCCGCTGGGCGTGACCATCGAAGGGGCCGTCAAGCCGGACACCACGATCCGCTGGCAGGCCGTTCCGGGGGCCGCGAGCTATCGGGTCTGGTGGCGTCCCACCACGGCCGCACAGTGGACCAACAGCCGCTCAGCCGGTTCGGCCACCGAGCTGGTGCTGCCCGGCATCGTCATCGACGACTATTTCTTCGGCGTCTCAGCCGTGTCGGACGACGGCTACGAAAGCCCGGTGGTCTTTCCGGGGCCGGCCGGATCGTTCGTCTCGGTCGGCGACCCGGCTCCGCGCCCGGCGAACTGATGGGCCCGGCGAGCTGATGCCCGAGACGCGAACCGGCCGCGTCCG
Organism: Brevundimonas sp.; assembly: GCA_035654535.1. Lineage (GTDB taxonomy): Bacteria > Pseudomonadota > Alphaproteobacteria > Caulobacterales > Caulobacteraceae > Brevundimonas. Next base: position 2,939 of record DASRWP010000293.1, on the reverse strand, counting down.
CGTGGCCGTCCTGATCTCCGGGGCCGGCTCGAACATGGCCGCCCTGATCGACGCCGCCGCCGCGCCGGAGGCGCCGTTCGAGGTCGTGCTGGTGCTGTCGAACAGGATGGACGCGGGCGGCCTCGCCGTCGCGGCCGCCAAGGGCGTGCCGACCCGGGTGATCGAGGCCGCGCCCTATGCCGGCGACCGGCAGGCGCACGAGCAGGCGATCGACGCGGTTCTCCTGGATCACGCGGTCGAGGTGGTGGCGCTGGCGGGATATATGCGGCTCCTGACGCCGTGGCTCGTCCAGCGATGGGCCGGACGGATGCTGAACATCCACCCCAGCCTGCTGCCGAAATACCCCGGGCTCGACACCCACGCGCGCGCTCTGGCCGCAGGCGATGCGGAAGCAGGCTGTTCCGTGCATCTGGTGACCGAGGGTGTGGACGAGGGGCCGGTGTTGGGGCGGGCCACCGTTCCGGTCCTGAGCGGCGACACGCCGGGCTCCCTCGCGCAGCGCGTGCTTGTGGCGGAGCACGACCTTTACCCCCGCGCTCTGGCCGACTTCTGTCGGGCCCTGGATTAGAAGTTCGTAATCTGGCGAATTTCCGGGGACAGCGCGCCGGACGTGAGGCAGCTTGCCGCTCAAATTTCTGACGGGGTCCTCCATGTCCAGACTAAACCTGATGGCCTGCGCCGCCGGCGCCGTGCTTCTTCTCGCCGCCGGGGCCGTTCACGCCCAGTCCGCACCCCCCATTGTCGAGATTCCCTCGACCACCCAGCCGCAGATCGGGACCTTCGGCTTCGACGTCGGCGGCATGGACACCAGCATCCGGCCGGGCGCCGACTTCAACCAGTTCGCCAACGGAACCTATCTCCGGATGACGGAGATTCCCGCCGACCGCACCTCCTACGGCGCCTTCCATGTGCTGGCGGACCGCTCCGAGGCGCAACTGAAGGAGATCATCGAGGAAAGCGCCGCCAATCCCGCGGCCAGCCCCGACGCGGCCCGGATCGGATCGTTCTTCAACAGCTTCATGGACGAGGCCGCGGTCGAGCGGCTCGGCGCTACGCCCCTGCAGGCCGATCTCGCCGAAGTGCGCGCCGCCGACACTCGCGAAGAGATCGCCGCCCTGATGGGCCGCACCCATTCCGGTTTCGGCTCCAGCCTGTTCGGCGTGTCGATCTTCGAGGACCTCAAGGATCCCCGGAAGCTCAGCGCCTACATCGGTCAGGGCGGGCTCGGCATGCCGGACCGCGACTATTATCTCGAGGCCAATTTCTCGACGCAGAAAACCGCCTATCAGGCCTACGTCGCCAAGGCGCTGGAACTTGCCGGCTGGCCGAACCCCGTGCAGGCCGCGGCTGACATCGTGTCGTTCGAGACCCGTATCGCCGAACAGCACTGGACCCAGGTCCAGAACCGTCAGATCGACAAGATCTACAATCCGGCGACGATTGCCGAACTGAACGCCGCGGCCCCGGGCTTTGACTGGGCGGCCTGGGCACAGGGTGCCCAGGTCGGCGCGGTGCCGGTGCTGGTGGCCATGAACAACACCGCCTTCCCCGGGATGGCGCGCGTGTTCGCCGACACGCCGGTCGAGACGCTGCAGTCGTGGCAGGCCTTCCACATCGTCGATCAGGCCGCGCCCTATCTGTCGAGCGCCTTCGTCGACAATCGCTTCAACTTCTACGGCAAGGTTCTCAGCGGACAGCCGGAGAACCGCCCGCGCTGGAAGCGCGGCGTAGCGTTGGTGAACGGGTCGGTCGGCGAGGTGCTGGGCCGTGAATTCGTCGCCCGGCACTTCCCGGCCGAATCCAAGGCCCAGATGGAGGAATTGGTCGCCAACCTCCGCGCGGCCATGACCCGCCGGATCGAGAACCTCGACTGGATGGGCCCGGAAACCCGGCAACAGGCGCTGTACAAGATGAGCCGCTTCGGGGTGAAGATCGGCTATCCGGAAGAGTGGCGCGAGTACGGCGGCCTGCGTGTCGAGCCGGGCGACCTGTACGGCAACGTGGAGCGTTCGTCGGCCTTCGAATGGGCCTTCGAGGTGGCCAAGCTGGGCCGGCCGGTGAACCCGCTCGAATGGGGCATGACGCCCCAGACGGTGAACGCCTACTACAACTCCGTCCGCAACGAGATCGTCTTCCCCGCCGCCATCCTGCAGGCGCCGTTCTTCGACCCGAACGCCGATCCGGCCATCAACTACGGCGGCATCGGCGCCGTCATCGGCCACGAGATCACCCACGGCTTCGACGATCAGGGCCGCAAAACCGACGGCGACGGGGTGCTGCGCGACTGGTGGACGGCCGAGGACGCGGCCAAGTTCGAGGAGCGCGCGGCCGTTCTGGGTCGCCAGTACGCGGTGCTCAGCCCCATCGAGGGCGCGACGGTCAACGCCGACCTGACCATGGGCGAGAACATCGCTGACCTTGGCGGCCTGCTGCTGGCGCTGGACGCCTATCGCATGTCGCTGAACGGCCGGCCGGCCCCGGTGATCAACGGGCTGACCGGGGACCAGCGGGTCTTCCTCGGCTGGGCCCAGGTCTGGCGCACCAAGATCCGCGACGAGGCGCTGCGTCAGCAGGTCACGGTCGATCCGCACGCGCCGGGCCAGTACCGGGCTGCGGTCTCACCACGCAACATCGACGCCTGGTACGAGGCCTTCGGCGTTCAGCCGGGCGACGAGCAGTACCTGGCTCCCGAGGCCCGCGCCCGCATCTGGTAGGCGAGCGGTCTTCGATAAACGAACGGCCCCGGCGATCGCTCGCCGGGGCCGTTTTCTCTTTATACGCTATCGCTCGCGACGCGGTCGCGAGCTGCTTGAGCGCGCGGCGAAGCCGCAAGGCCGCGTCGGGTCGACAAGGCGGAGCCTTGTGACCGCGGCCCGACTTAACCCACGATCTGGTCGTCCGTGAAGAACTGGGCGATCTCGATGCCGGCGTTCTCGATC
>DASRWP010000292.1:0-1657 GCA_035654535.1 Brevundimonas sp. | reverse complement strand
CCCGACGCGGTCACGGCGGAGATGGTGGTCGCCGATTGTGACTATGTCGGCGAGGGCTATGGGCTGGTTGACGACGGCGTCATCGCCGCGCTGAAGCTGGCGGCGCGCACTGACGCGATCGTGCTTGACCCGGTCTATACCGGCAAGGCGATGAAGGGTCTCATCGCACTGGCGCGGGCGGGCCGGTTTGAGAACGAGACGGTGGTCTTTCTCCACACCGGCGGGGCGCAGGGGCTGTTCGGTTACGAGAGCGTGGTGGGCGCGGCGCTCTAGCACTCTACGGTGCGCCGGTTCGATCCACCCGACCCGGGCTGCGCCGCCCGCGCCTCAGCGCCCGAGGGCGGCCGTTATGGCTTCCATTGCCGGATCCCGTCCTGCGAGGTACGCGGCCGCCGTCATGGGCGCCCTGATATCGGGAACCAGCCCGCCGACGACCGGTCCAGCGGCGCAGTGACGTTCGCCGCGACATCCCCTTTCGAAGTCCCGCACCAGTTCGGTGTAGCGGACGCAGACACCGCTGTTCGGAAGACAGACGCGCTCGCCTTCGGACCAATAGCGGGGGCGGTCGCCGAGCGCTTCGCCCACGACGATGACGCGGTCGCCGCCTGCCTCTTTCAAGTACGCGGCGGCTTGGAGTCCCGCCGAGAAGGTATAGCGGCCGACGATCAGGAAGATCTTCGCACCTGGCGGTAGTCTGGAGGGCAAGCGCTGCATGAAGTCGCGGTTGGCGTCGAGATTGCCTCCGACGTTGAAGCGCTGATCCACGATCAACGCCCCGGGTCGTTCTCTCTGCAGTCGGGCCTCAAGCGCCCGGTGGAAGGCGTTCATCTGGCCCCGTTCGTTCTCGTTGGTCCGAAGCTGGACATAGAGCGCATTGAGGTCCGGAAGGGACTCGATGCGGAAGGGAGTGTCCGGATCACGAAGGTAGAGGGGCTGCCGGCCCTGATCGACCGCAGGAATCCAGGCGCGCGGATCGCCTTCCAGAGGATCGGCGGACCAATACCGATTCGGCCAGGCGCCGACGCCGGTCATCGACGGGATGTTCTGCACGTCGCGGTCGATGACTCTCCCGTCTGGAAGCCGGATGGTCAGGAGCAGACGGTCCGACTGCTTCGCCACGCCGACCTCATGCAGGAGTCCACCGCCTTCGGCCAGCACGCCCGCCATGATGAGACGGCGCGTATCCGGCCCTCCGTAGACGGCCTTGACCATTGACGCGGCCCGGGCGGTCGGCATGCCGTCGATCGCGGTGATGATCCCTCCCGCCAGATCCTGATGTGGCTCCAGACTCCTGAGGATCAGCAGTTCGTCGTCGCTCATCCAGGCCAACTTGAAAGGCAGTCGCCCACGACCGACTCCGGGTCCGAAAAACGTCAGGCTGTGCGCGTTGTCCGCCAACGCGGTGATGCGGGCGATCCGCAGGTTGAACTGCGGCGCTGAGAGGGTTCCCGCTTCCGCCTGCAGGGCGCGCAGCAGGGCCAACGCTCTCGGCCTCGCGTCGTCGGTAAACGCCCGGTCCCGGGCGAGGTACTGCCGTTCGAAGAATGCCAGATCCTGGGCCCGTTCGGCGGCGATGTCAGTCTGCGCCGCCGCCATCGGCGCGGCGACGGTGCAGAAGACCCACAGAAGCCAGAATGCCAGTAGACGATGGAACATG
>DASRWP010000291.1:0-3427 GCA_035654535.1 Brevundimonas sp. | reverse complement strand
GTGCCGGTGACGATCGTGATGCCCGAGGGCACCCCCTTCACCAAGGCCGACGGCACCCGGGCGCACGGCGCGACGGTGGTGATCAAGGGTCTGGATTTCACCGGCTCGACCGAAGAGGCCCACCGTCTCCGCGACGAAGAGGGCTTTGTCTTCATTTCGGCCTTCGACGACATCGGCATCGTCACCGGGCAAGGCGTCTGCGCCGTCGAATTTCTCGAGGACGCGCCGGCTATCGACGCGCTGCTGATCCCCATCGGCGGCGGCGGCCTGATCGCCGGCTGTGCGGTGGCGGCGAAGGCGATGAAGCCGGACATCCGCATCTTCGGCGTCGAGGCGGCCATGTATCCGTCGTTCAGCGCCAAACGCCGGGGCGAGACGCCGAAATGTGGGGGTCAGACCATCGCCGAAGGGATCGCCATCAAGGCCGTCGGCGACATCCCCTTCGCCATTGCTGATCCACTGGTCGAGGACGTGCTGGTCTGTCAGGAGGCGGATTTCGAGACCGCCGTCGCCCACTACGCCACCCTCGAGAAGACGGTCGCCGAAGGCGCGGGCGCGGGCGGGCTGGCGGCGTTGCTGGCGTATCCTGACCGCTTCCGGGACATGAAGGTTGGGCTTGTTCTCTGCGGCGGCAATATCGACGCACGTATGCTGGCCGTGGTGCTGAACCGCGAGCTGGTGCGCGAGAAGAAGATGATCGTCTATCGGATCCTCGGCGACGACCGGCCCGGGATGCTGTCGAAGATGAGCGCCGTGATCGGCGGACTGGGCGGCAACATCATCGACGTGGTGCATAACCGGCTGGCGCTCGACGTGCCGGCCAAGGGCGCGGAGTTCGACATCATGGTCGAGACCCGCGGCGAGGCTCACGCCATCGAAATCAGACACGGACTGGAAGAGGCCGGCTATGCGCTACGGATGGGCTAGAAGCGTCGCGGCGCTCGGAGCCGCAGCATTGCTGGCCGGAACCGCCGCGTGCGGACGCGAACCGGCGGCTCCGAATGAAGTCGCCGCGCAGAACCTGCGCGCCGCTGAATTCTTCCTCGCCTCCAACGCCAAGGCCGAGGGGGTGCGCGTTATGCCGTCGGGCGTCCAGTACAAGGTCGTGGCCAACGGCCCGCCGATCGGGGAGTCGCCCGACCGCAATGATCTGGTGCGGGTGAACTATGAGGGGACGCTGATCGACGGCACGGTGTTCGACAGCTCCTTCCAGTCCGGCCAGCCGGCGGTGTTCACCGTCGGCGACGTCGTGCCGGGCTGGACCGAGGCCCTGCAGCAGATGCAAGTCGGCGACGAATGGATCGTCTATGTGCCGCCGGCGCTCGGCTACGGCGAACAGGGCCGGCCGGGCATTCCGCCGAATTCGGTGATGATCTTCCGCATCGGTCTTCTGGACATCGCGCGGGCGCCGGGCGGCGAGCGCGGCGGTCCGGTGGGGATGGGGTAGAGGGCGCTCCGCCTCTCCCTCCCCCTCCGGGGGAGGGAGAGGCGGAGCGACCGGGTGGGAGGGGCGCGGAGCCGGGAGCGCCGACGGATGCCTCGCCGAAGCGCCCCCACCCCCTCATCGCTGCGCGACGAGGACCCTCCCCCAAGTGGGAGGGAGAGGCTAGGCGCTCCACTCGATCTGTACCGCCTCGTCTGGCTCCAGCGGCAGCCTCTCAGCCCTCACCGCCGTGAACGCCTCCGTCCCCATCAGCCGCGACAGCGCCCAGACCGCCGCGCCGCGCACCACCGGCGCCGGGTCGCCCAGCAGACGTTCGGCGGACGGGATCAACCCCGCGTCGCCACTGTTGCCGATGGCGTAGAGGACGTTGCGCACGAACCGGTCGCGGCCGATGCGCTTGACGGGACTTTTGGAGAACAGGTCGCGGAAGGCTGGGTCGTCGAGCGCCGAGAGATCGGCAAGGCGTGGGGAGACGAGGGCGTCGCGCGCCTGCAGACGGGCGTCGTGGGCGGCGGCGGCGAACTTGTTCCACGGACAGACCGCAAGGCAGTCGTCGCAGCCATAGATCCGGCTGCCCGCCGCGACGCGGAACTCGGCCGGCCAAGGCCCGCCGTACTCAATGGTCAGGTAGGAGAGGCAGCGCCGGGCGTCGAGCTGGAACGGGGCCGGAAAGGCCGCGGTCGGGCAGGCGTCGAGACAGGCGGTGCAGGTTCCGCAATGCTCGCCCTCGGCAGGGTCGGGCTCCAGTTCCGCCGCCGTCAGGATGACGCCGAGGAACAGCCAGCTGCCGTGGTCGCGGCTCAGCAGGTTGGTGTGCTTGCCCTGCCAGCCGAGGCCAGCGCGCTGGCCCAGCGGCTTCTCCATCAGCGGCGCGGTGTCGACGAACACCTTCACCTCCTGACCGGTGCGCGCGGCCACCTGTCCGGCCAGCGTCTTCAGCCGCCCCTTGATGATCTCGTGATAGTCGTCGCCCCGCGCATAGACCGAGATGTAGCCGGCGCCCCGGTCGGCCATCTCCGGCAGGGGATCGGTTTCCGGGCCGTAGTTCAGGCCAAGGACGATGGCGGTGCGGGCGCCGTCCCACATGGCGGTCGTGTGGGCCCGGCGCTCCAGCGTCGTCTCCATCCAGCCCATCTCGCCGTGCCGCCCGGCCTCGACGAAATGCGCCAGCCGCTCGCCCGCCGACCACGGCTCCACGGCGGAGGCGAACCGGCAGGCGTCGAAGCCGAGGGCTGAGGCGCGCTCGCGGATGAAGGGGCGGAGATCGGCTGCCATGGGGCCGCCCTCATATCGCGAAGAGCGTCAGCGGGCGAGCGGCCGCTCAGAAATCCAGATCGGCGTACCATGCCGACGCAGCCACGCCGGGGAACCTGTCGCCCAGCAGGGGACGGAAGCTCGGGCGTGATTTCAGCTTCATGTACCAGGTCTTGACCCCTGGCCATGCGGCCCAGGACACTTCGCCAAAATAGTCCAGCACCGAGAGGTGGGCGGCGGCGACGATGTCGGCCTGGCCCATGCGGCGGCCGGCCAGGGCGTCTCGTGCGGCGAGGATTTGCTCCAGCATGGTCAGGTGCGCCCGCAGGGACTCGCGCCCGGCGCGCAGGGCGCGGGCTTCGGGCGGGCCGAGACGGAGCAGGGGCTTTTCCATACGCTCGTGCAGCAGCACCGCATTGACCTCGTCGGTGAAGCGGCGGTCGAACCAGCCCACCAGCCGCCGCGTCTCGGCGCGCTCAGCCGGGTCGGCGGGCAGCAGGAAGGGTTCGGTCGAACGGTCCTCGAGCCAGCCGAGAATGGCGGCCGGCTCGCACAGGGTCAGAGCCCGGCCGGCGTCGTCCACCTTGAGCACGGGCGGCATGCCGGACGGGTTCAGGCCAGCGACTGGACAGCCGTCCTCCCACGGGCGGACGGGAGTCTCGGTGAACGGCAGCTTCGCTTCGCCCAAGGCCAGGCGTGCGGCCCGTGAGCCCGGATCGAAGGCGAAAT
>DASRWP010000290.1:0-1782 GCA_035654535.1 Brevundimonas sp. | reverse complement strand
GAAGATCGGGATCTCGCCCCGCTCCAGCCGCTCGATCTTCGACGCGTCCTTGTCGACGCAGACGACCTCATGGCCGAAGTCGGCGAAACACGCCCCCGACACAAGACCAACATAGCCGGTTCCGATCATCGCCACGCGCATCCAGCCACTCCTCAGCTCAGCCGCACCGCATAGCCAGCCCACGGCCGATTGACCACCCCGCACCCCGCGCAAAGCAAAACCGCCGGCCCCTTTCGGGACCGGCGGCTCTGTCGTGTTTGTGGCCTACCGGCCTTCGGCCTTCCGGGTTTAGCGGAAGTTGATGCCGATGGTGGCGCGGCGGTTGAGGGGCTCGCGCACGCCGTCGGCGGTCGGGCGGGCCAGGGCGGTTTCGCCGCGGCCGTCCAGCGAGATGGCGCCGCCGTTGACGCCCTGGGCGACCAGCGCGTCCGCAACGGTGCGGGCGCGGCGGTTGGACAGGCCGACGTTGTAGGCGGCCGAACCCGAGGTGTCGGCGTGGCCGACGACCAGGATGCGGGTCGGACGGCCCGACTTGGCGTAGTTGGCGGCTTGCGTCACCACCGATGAGGCTTCGGCCGTGAGGTCCGAGCGATCCCAGTCGAAATAGACCACGAACTCACGGTCGACCGGAACCTGGGCCACCGGCGGCGGGACCGGCCGCGGGGGCGGCGGCGGCGGCGGGGGCGGCGGAGGCGGCGGGGGCGGCGGAGCCACATAGATCGGCTCCACGGCGCCGAACGCATAGCGCAGGCCCAGCGTCAGGGTGTGGCTCTCGTCGTAACGGCCCTGCATCTCGCCGATCGTCGTGGCCGCCGTCGAGGTGAAGGTTCTGAACTCCATGTTCGACACCAGATAGCGATAGGTCAGGTCCAGATGGGCCCGGTCGCTGATCGCCCAGGCGAGGCCGGCGATGCCCTGCGCGGCCAGTTTGGCCGAGCTGTCGTCGACGCCGAAGCCGACGGTGTTCGTCGGGTTGGAGAAGCGCCCCAGCACCGTGGTGTCGACGCGGTTGACGCCGGCGCCCAGGCCGATGAACGGCCGCAGCGCCGCGTCGCGGCTGCCGAAGTCGTACAGCACATTGACCATCAGGGTGGCGGCCTTGAGCTCGCCTTCCGGGGCGTTGCACACGCCCGAGCCGGGAACCGTGTTGCAGATGGCCGCCGGAACGACGCCCAACGAGCCGGGACCGGCGCGGTCGAACATCTCGATCTCGTTCGAGCGGTAGCCGCCTTCCAGCTCGACGCGCCAGTTGTCGTCAAAGCGGTAGCCCAGACGCGCGAACGCCGCCCAGTCCGCCTCGGTGCCGATGTTGAACGCCGCAGGCCCGTTCTGCGCAATCGTCTCGACGTCGCCCAGAGTGTGGTAGCCCGCGTCAATCGCGCCATACCAGCCGTTCGGCTCAGCCGCCGCAGCGCCGGCCGAGAGGGCCAGGGCCCCCGCGGCGCTGGTGGCCATGATGAAAGTCTTTACGCGCATGGGTGGATGCCCTCCGAAGCCCAATTGAATTTGTGACGGCGTACGAGCCGCCGCTGAGTCCTCTTAACAGCCCCGCTGCCGCAGGTCGAGACAGATACGGCGATATCCGGGCAGCGTGGCCATATAGCTACAAGGCGAATATTATGTCCGGCTCCCGACAGATTTTTCCGTCGAGAGAGCGGCGCTAACCGCCGCCCACCCGGCTGCTCGCCTTTCCGGTTCCGTCGCAGACCGGGCAGGCGTCGCCCGTCAGCGCGGCGCCGGCTCCCTGGCACTCCGGGCACAGCACGGCGTCCAGCCTCTGCG
>DASRWP010000289.1:0-5212 GCA_035654535.1 Brevundimonas sp. | reverse complement strand
GGTGGTGTGGGCCCGAGGACCGTCGGACCATCCTGCAGCGGTTCGCCGTGTCCCGGGAAGTGATGCAGGAAGTGGCGGAGGACGTCTTCGCGATGGCCGCCGACGAGAACTGGCAGGATCCGGTGTCCCGCAAGGCGCTGCAGTTCATCGAGCGCCGCCAGCGCAACCGGGCCGCCATCGCAAAGAGCCCCTACGGCGGGCTAGAGCAGGCGGTCGCCGCCGCCGCCGCCGAGGGACTGTCTCGGGAGGTGGCGACCGAGATCGCCTATCTTTCGGGGGTGAAACCCATCACTGGAGCCAAGATCCTGGGCGACCCGGGCGGGGAGCCGGTCGCGATCCTGTGCAAGGCGACGGGCCTCGGCAAGACCGACCTTCAGAATCTCTGGAAGTCGATGCGGCGGCCAGAGACCATGGACGACGGGTCGGTGCATCCCACCTGGGAGCGGGTGCAGATCACCTATGACATGCTGGCCGTCGATCGGGCGCAGACCGTGCTCAGGTACTGGAACTGGTCGCTGTCGTCGGCGCTGACGCCGGCTCTGCTGAGAGCGATACGCGATGGCGAGGAAGAGGGGCTGGACGACTATTCCGCGCCCGAGCGCGCGGCGATGCTGGCGCTCGCGGAGAACTTCGGCCGCTGACGGCGATCAGTCTCGCAGTGCCCTAACAGTCAGCCGCTGAGGAACTATAGTAAAGGCAGGCCGGATCGACAGAGGTTGGCCCCGGGGTTGTTCCCCCTGTTGCCTTCACGACAGAACAAATCTATTGACCTCGACATTGCCTGATTCCTTCAAAAACAATTTTCGACAAGCGGGGCCGGATTTGGAAGACAACGCGCAACTACTCGAGATGACTGCGGACATCGTGTCGGCTTATGTCGGCAACAACAACGTTCAGGCGGCTGAAGTGCCCGGCCTGATCTCCAGCATCCACGCCGCCCTGACGCAGGTCTCGACCGGCGCTGTAGAGCCGGAACCCGAGGTCAAGGATCCCGCCGTGCCGGTGCGCAAGTCGATCACCCCGGACTTCCTGATCTGTCTGGAAGACGGCCGCAAGTTCAAGTCGCTAAAGCGCCACCTGCGGACCAAATACAACATGAGCCCCGAGGAATACCGGGCCAAGTGGGGCCTGCCCAAGGATTACCCCATGGTTGCGCCGAACTACGCCAAGGCGCGGTCCGAACTGGCCAAGTCGATGGGTCTGGGACAGGGCGGCCGCAAGCCCGCCCGCGCCGGCGGCCCGGTTCGCGCCAAGAAGTAAGGCGCTTCAAGCCCTCGCGATGGCCCGCCTTCAGCGATGGAGGCGGGCATTTTGCTGTCGATGTGTCGAATCCTTCGCGTCGTCCTTCCGGGGCCGCGTAGCGGAACCCGGAACCCAGGAGCGCGGGCTGAGATGATGGACGCCGCGTCTGACGACGGCATCCAGACCTCTGGGTTCCGGGTTCGGCTACGCCGCCCCGGAAGGACGAGGAATGTAGTGTAAGGTTGTGTTTGGGCGGCAACCATGATGCGGTGGCCCGATGCGGGACGCGGATCGGATCATCGCTGTGTACATGATGGCCAGTGCGCGGAACGGCACAATCTACATTGGCGTGATGAGCGATCTGATGGCCCGGGCCACGCAGCATCGCGAAGGCAGTTGGTCCGGATTCACGCAGAAATACGGCTGCAGGACGCTCGTCTGGTATGAGCAGCATGGGTCGATCGTCGAGGCGATCGTCCGTGAGAAGGCGCTAAAGAAGTGGCGGCGCAAATGGAAGATGGCCTTGATCGAGGCCCGCAACCCCCAGTGGCTTGACCTCGCGGCGAGCTGGTAGACCTGATCAGGCGGCCTGGGCGCCGCGCCGCATGCGCCAGAAGCGTAGGGTGCGGAGGGCGGCGTCGCGGCTGAGCTCGGCGTACATCCGCGCGTAGGCGTGCGCCTTGGCCATGGCGTCGCCGTCGTCGTTCAGCAGGACCACCGCATAGGTCAGGAACAAGGCCCGGTCGAGGTCGGCCGATTTGCACACGACCGCCAGCGCATCAAGCTCGCGCCGGTCAACGATCTGACGCGCGGTGTGGAAGTCGATGTCCGCGAGCTGGGCGAGGGCGATCAGGAAGGACGTGCGTCCGCCGGAGCGCAGGAAACGGGCCAGCATCTGCGGCGACAGCTGCCCGGCCGCCTTCAGTTCCTCAACATAGGCCAAGCATTCGGCATAGTCGGCGGGCAGGGCCCCGTCATCGGTCGCAACGCGGGCACGCCCGGCCGCGAGGGCGCTTTCCAGCAGGACGGGATCGAGTCGGGCGTTCTGCTCGAGTATCCGGGCCCGAAGGCGGGCCTCGACCACGAAATACATCTCGTTCAGGAGGTCCGGCGGCAGGCTGGCGCGCTCGACCGTCGCCTCGTGCAGTGCGGGATTGGCCTGGGCGCGGCGGACGGCCGTCTCCGAGGCTCCGCGCGACAGGCGGGCGCCGTCGTTCCGGAGCAAGGCTCCCAGGGTCTCGTCGTCGCCGCGCTCCACGATAACGTCCGAGACTGCTTCCGACACGGAGTGCCGGGCCGAGACGGCGCGAAGATGGTCCTGGCCGTGCTTGCGGACGACGTTCAGCAAATCCTCGTCGGTGAGAACGGGGGAGGCGGCCAGAACGGCGCCGGCGACGGCGGCCTCGTCATTGGCAAGGCGTCGGATCAAGGCATGGGGCGCGTCGGTCGCTGAGGCGAAGCGCGCCGACAATTCGGCGCGAACAGCGGTTTCCATGTCGGCGGCCAGCCGGGCCAGCACCGAACCGTACAGGTCGTCTTCAGTGGCCGTGCGAACCCCCGCGCCGAAGAAATGCTCGGTCAGTTCGCGCAACAGGGCGCGGCGCTTTTCGCTGGAGCCTTCCTCCGCAAGAGCGATCAGTTCGGGAAGGCGGGACGGCGCAGGCGCGGCCTCGACGTCGTCTCGGCTCACTGATGATCCCCGTCCGAAGGCGCGGGAGCCTGACGCACCCGGCCCTGATTGTCGCGGATCAGGGTCGGGCCCTGATCCGGCTGGGCGAGATCCTGCGACGCGGGCGTCTGGGTCATGGTGATAGCCAGGGAGTCGACGTAGGTCGGGTCCGGCATCGTCAGACCGTCGGGGGTGCGGCCATTCTGGCGATGGACCGAATAGTAGCGCGCGCCCTGCTGAGGGGGCCGCTCACCCGTGTTGGAAACTTCGGCGACGCGTTGGGATCGCGGTTCGTCCGAGGCCGTGGGCCGCGCCTCTGCGTCCGCCGCGACAGCGCCGGTCTCGGGGGTGGGCTGTGCGAGGTTCCGCTGCTGCATCCGGAAGATCGGGGCGTCGCGGCGGGGGGCCATCGGGTCGGCCGGGTCAATGGTCGGGGCGGCCGCTTCCACGCGCGGAGGCGGCGCGGCCGGGTAGACCGCTTGCGCGGGGACCGGCTGGCCCCTGCCGCCTTGGTCAGGAAGGTATTCGGGGGCCGGGGGCGGCGGAGACGGGCGGGGCTGGAGCGGCGCACGAGGCTCGGGGCGCGGCTGGGCCGGCGCGGGCGCCGAAGCGGGCGCAGCGCGAACAGGAGCGGGGGGCGCGGGCGGTGGTTCGAGCTCGGACACTGGCGGTTGCGCGCGCGGAGGCGCTGCAGGGCTAAGCCAGGTCGAGGCTGGCGTCAGGGTGCGGCGGGGTGCGGGCGAAGGCGCGGGCGCGCGTTCAACGGCCGGCTGGACCGCCGCGAAGCCGCCGTGTGGAATGACCAGATTGGGACGGCGCAGATCGGTTCTCGGGGCCGTCGACGGCTGTCCGGGCGCGGGAGCGGCTGCCCGTCCGGGCCATGACAGCTGGCGCAGCCCGCTCGTCTGGGCGGACGCGGGGTCGGCCGTGAGGGCGCACGCCGAGAGGGCGAGGGCGACGATCGGGAGGCTGTGGGCGCGGCGCAAAGGGAGACTCCGGACGCGGAACGATGCCGGAATCTCCCATACCGGGACTTAAGGCCGGGCTAACGCGGGCCGCGAAATGAACGTCCGGAGGGCGGAGCGACGGTCAGCCCCGGCCGGGGAGGTACTGGGTGGTGAAGGCCCGGCGCCAGTCGATGCCGGCCGGCCAGGCGCCGGCCTCGGACATGGCGTCATGGAAAATCTTCCAGCGATCGCCGGTCATCGCGCCGAGGCCGTAGAGGGCGGCGTCGCCGCCGTCGACAATGGCGTTGGCTTTCAGAGCCGCCCGGGCATGGTCAATCTGGACCTGGGTCATCTGCGGGTTATCCCTGCGGATCAAGGCGTCGGCGGCCTTGCCATCGCCCTGGATGTAGTCCCGCCAGCCCTCGACCGATCCGGCGATGAAGCCGCGAAGCGCCGCGGCATTGTCGCGCGCGAAGGCGTCGGGCGCCAGGATCATGCTGGCGTAGGAGGCGTATCCCTCGTCCGCCAGAACGAAGGTCTTCGGGGTAAATCCGGCTTGCTGCTGGATCGCCCACGGCTCACTGGTCAGATAGCCCTGCTGGACCGCCTGTTGGTCGGCGAGGAAGGGCGCGAGGTCGAAGGCGTATTCGCGGACCTGATCGTCGGTGAAACCGTATTGCGCCTTGAGCCAGATCCAGAAGCCGTTGACCGAGGCTTCGGACAGCAGGAACGGCCGGCCCTGCAGGTCGGCGATGGTTTCCAGCGCCGGGTCCGGATGGGCGATGAGAACCTGCGGATCCTTCTGGAAGAAGGCGGCGACCGCCTTCACCGGAGCGCCCTCGGCGACTAGGTTCAGGGGGACGAAGCTGTTCGAGCCCAGGCCGAGCTCAACGGCTCCGGAAGCCAGGAGTTGGGGCACATCGACCCCGGGAGCGCCCTGCACGATCTGGACGTTGAGCCCGCGCCGGGCATAGGCCCCGGAGGCGAGGGCCTGATAGAAGCCGCCGTGCTCGGCCCGGGCTCGCCAGTCGGTGGCGAAGCGCAGGCGGACGCGCCCTTCTTCGTCGACGGGCGCCTCGGAACGGGTGCAGGCCGGAAGCACCGCCGTCGCCGCCAGCAGGCCGCCCGCCGCCAGAAGGCTGCGTCGGGTGGTCGGGACGGGGCGAATCCCACGCGGAGGCATGGATCAGGTGTAGGACGCGACCCGACCCTTGGAAAGGGCGGCTTCGGTCCTTGGACCGCACGCGAAAACCCCGCGGATCGGGGCGCTGGATCATCGAGGCTTCGTCAGGTGGGTTTTGTCAGGCAGGCCCCAAGGCCTTCTGCGCGGCCGTTCAGGCATGGCGCCGGAATT
>DASRWP010000288.1:0-2484 GCA_035654535.1 Brevundimonas sp. | reverse complement strand
CGCCGTGCATGTGGATCAGCTCGAAACCGGGCGCCGGGCGGACAGCGGCGTGGGCGCGGTCGTGCAGGTCGTCGACGTTCTGGGTGACCAGCAGGAAGTTACCCTGCCAGCGGGCGGCGAATTCGGCGAGGGCGAGGTGGGCGGCGTTCGGCTGCACCTCGGGCAGCTGGCGGCGGCGCTGGTTGTAGAAGTCCTGCACGAGCACCGGGTCGCGGGCAAAGGCCTCGGGTGTGGCGACGTCCTCTATGCGATGGCCCAGCCACAGCCCGTCAGCGGCGCGGAACGTGGGCACGCCCGACTCGGCCGAGATGCCGGAACCGGTCAGGACGACGAGGTTTCTGTGCGCCATTGCTGTTCCATAGCATCGGCCGTCTGTCCTAGAAGACGCACAACGTACAGGAGCCCCCCATGAAAACCCGCGCCGCCGTCGCCTTCGAGGCCAAACGTCCGCTGGAGATCGTCGAGGTCGATCTGGAGGGGCCGCGGGCCGGGGAGGTGCTGGTCGAGATCAAGGCGACGGGCATCTGTCACACCGATGCCTATACGCTGGACGGACTGGATTCGGAGGGCATCTTCCCGTCGATCCTGGGCCATGAGGGCGCCGGCGTGGTGGTCGAGGTCGGGCCCGGCGTGACGTCCGTCGCGGTCGGGGATCACGTCATCCCGCTGTACACGCCCGAATGCCGCCAGTGTAAAAGCTGCCTCAGCCGCAAGACCAACCTGTGCACCGCCATCCGCGCGACCCAGGGCAAGGGGGTCATGCCCGACGGCACCTCGCGGTTCAGCTACAAGGGGCAGGCGGTCGCCCACTACATGGGCTGTTCGACCTTCTCGAATTTCACCGTCCTGCCCGAGATCGCTCTGGCGAAGATCCGCAAGGACGCGCCGTTCGCGAGCGCCTGTTACGTCGGCTGCGGCGTGACCACCGGCGTGGGCGCGGTGGTCAATACGGCCAAGGTCGAGCCGGGCGCCAACTGCGTCGTCTTCGGTCTGGGCGGCATCGGGCTGAACGTCATTCAGGGGCTGAAGATGGTCGGGGCCGACATGATCGTCGGCGTCGATATCAACGACACGAAGGAAGAATGGGGCCGGCGCTTCGGCATGACGCATTTCGTCAATCCGAAGAACGTCTCCGACGTGGTGGCGCATCTGGTCGAGCTGACCGGCGGCGGGGCCGACTACACCTTCGACTGCACAGGCAATACCACGGTCATGCGTCAGGCGCTTGAGGCCTGCCACCGAGGCTGGGGCGAGAGCATCGTCATCGGCGTGGCCGAGGCGGGCAAGGAGATCGCCACCCGACCGTTCCAGCTCGTCACCGGCCGGGTGTGGCGCGGCTCGGCCTTCGGCGGAGCACGCGGGCGGACCGACACGCCCAAGGTCGTCGACTGGTACATGGACGGGAAGATCGAGATCGACCCGATGATCACACACACCCTGCCGCTGGAACGGATCAACGAGGCCTTCGACCTGATGCATGCGGGGGAGAGCATCCGGTCCGTGGTGGTGTTCTAGGCCCCTTGCCATAGAAGGTCAGTTCGTTTTAGCTACGGACTGCATCAACGGCAGGGAGGCCGCCATGTTCACCCACGTCACGCTCGGAGCAGACGACGTCGAGGCGTCGCGAAAATTCTACGATGCGGCGCTCGGCGCGCTGGGCCTTGAGCCGGCCAGCGGGCCCGACCCCAAGGGCCGCTACTGGTGGCGCACGGCGCGCGGCGCGTTCGCGGTCGGCAGGCCGATCGACGGCGATCCAGCCTGTCACGCCAACGGCGGCACCCTCGGCTTCCACGCCAGAACCCCCGAGATGGTGCAGGCCTTTCACGACGCGGGCGTCGCTGCGGGCGGGCGGGCGATCGAGGACCCGCCGGGCGAGCGAAACGGGCCGTTCGGGACGCTGGTTCTGGCCTATCTGCGCGATCCGGCCGGCAACAAGGTCTGCGCGATGCATCGTCCCGGATAGCCGCTCCGCGGCTTCTGGGATGACAAGCAGGATAGCCGCTCCGCGGCTTCCGGGATGACGAGCAGGGCGTTAGATGTCCGGCATGGAAATCCTGAAGACCCATGCCGTCCACGGCGGAACGCTCCGCTATCTACGGCACGACAGCTCAACCACCGGGACGGCGATGACGCTGTCGGTGTTCACGCCACCGGGCGAGGGGCCGTTTCCGGTGCTGATCTGGCTGTCGGGCCTGACCTGCACCGAGGACAACTTCACGACCAAGGCCGGAGCCTACGCCGCGGCGGCCGAGCATGGCGTGATCGTCGTCGCGCCCGACACATCGCCACGCGGCCCGGATCTCAAGGGCGGGAGCGTCGCCGACGACCCGGCCTATGATCTGGGGCAGGGCTCCGGGTTCTACCTCGACGCCACGCAGGCGCCGTGGGCCGGGCATTTCCGCATGGAAAGCTACGTCACGAAGGAGTTGATCGGGCTGATCGACGCGGAGTTTCCGACGACGAAGGTCCGGTCGATCTCGGGCC
>DASRWP010000287.1:0-3531 GCA_035654535.1 Brevundimonas sp. | reverse complement strand
GGCAAGCCGATCGCGGCGGCGTTGAGCGCAGCGCGCCGGCGGGCGGCAGTCTGGCGCCCAAGCAGGGAGGCGAGGGCCGTCATGGCGCGGCCGCTCGGGTATGGCGCGTGGCCATCCATCGCTCGGCCCCGAAGATCAGAGCGATCAGAAGGGCCAGCCAGGGCCGCAGGTCGAAGGGCGGCAGGTCGTAGGAGGCGATGCCCGCCAAGGGGGCGTGATCGACGGCCGCGACGCGCGCGGGCGCCGGCGGCGGGGCCAGCAGGGCCAGCAGGGTGTCGGGGAAATCGGGCTCCAGCAGGGCTGGGATCGATGCAGGCTCTAGCGGTCGGGTCAGGCGGATCACGCGGCCGCGACCCAAGGGCTCAGCCAGAGCCAGCGGCTGGCCGACGGGGTCGCGCCAGACGACGCCGGGGCTGCCCTCTACCGGCAGTTGGACCTCGGCCGACAGGAGGGCAGCGCCGCCGTCCCTGATCCAGTCGACCACCGGAGCGGGCAGGCGGCCGGGGGCAAGCCAGACGAGGGTGGTGGTGTCTCGCTCTATCGGGGTGTCGGCCGCCGCCGCCTGAAACCGGGGGGCCGCGCCGGGTTCGGCCCAGGCGGCGGCGGCTGCGCGGAAATAGCGGATCGCGTCTGTCGCGGTTGGAGAGTGGCGGAGGGTCAAGGTCGGCGTGGGGCGTCGTAGCGGCGGCGGTTCGGCTGTGGTCTGGGCGGCGACCTGCCAGGTGACGCGACGCGACAGGATGGGGCGCTGGGCGTCGGCCCCGTCCAGGATGGCCGGGACGAGGATAGTCAGGGGTGTGGACGGCGGCAGTTCGGCGTCGAGGTGGCGGATCAGGCTGATAGGGTTTGCGGGCGCAGCCGGGGTCGAACCACCGATGGCGGGGAAGCCGGGAGATAGCCAGACCCGACGGGCGTCGCCGCCGGCGACCGAGGCGATGGACGCGGCCGAGACGCCCGGGGTGACGGCGACCACACGGCGGTCATCCTCGACGCCCCAGAGGACCGGGCGGGCCAGCCACAGGGCGATCGCGGCGAGCAGCAGGAGGCGCAACGCCACAAGCCAGCGCTCGTCGATCCGGGGCCGTTGACGGGGTTTGGGTTTGGCCTCGAGCCAGCGCAGGGCGGCGAAATCGATCGTCCGGCTTTCGGTGCGACGGGCGATATGGATGATCAGCGGGATCAACACGGCCGCGAGCGCCGCCAGGCCAACGGGCAGGAGCAGGGCCGGGCTCATCGGGGGCCTGTGTCGCGGAACAGGGTGCGGATCGGCTGGTCGGCGCCCTCGTCGACGAAGTGGGTGACGTGCCGGATGCCGTGCGCCGTCAAACGGGCAACCAGGGCGGCGCGCGCCTGGGCGAAGCGAGCGATAAAGGCCTGGCGCAGGGCCGACCCGTCCCCCACCAGCTCTGCGCCGCTCTCCGCGTCATGGAAGCGATAGCCCCGGGTGAAGGGAAAATCGCGTTCGTCGGCGGTCAGGATTTGGATCATCGAGACGTCGCGGCTCGAGGCTGCGAGACGTTGGGCGGCGGCGATACAGGGCTCGTCGAAGCCGTCGGTGATGAAGACGATCAGGTCGTGCGGGCCGATCTGTTCGCCATAGACGGCGATGTCGCGTCCCCACTGGGCGACGCCGGAAGCCTTCAGCGGGGCCAAGGCCAGCAGCAGGCGGTCGCGGTGGCGAGCGCCGGCGTGGGGGGACAGAACCATGGGGCCGTCGGTGGTCTCGACAATGATGCCGAAGCGGTCGCCCTGGTGAAGAGCGACTTCGACCAGGCTGGCGGCCAAGCGGCGGGCGACGTCGAAGCGGGACCAGTTCGGGGTGGCGAGGTCGGCCTGAGCCATGGAGGCGCTGGCGTCCAGCACGATCCAGACGGCGATGGGGCTTTCGCGTTCGGCGTCGCGGACGAAGAAGCGGTCGGAGCGGGCGTAGAGCTTCCAGTCGATCTGGCGCAGATCGTCGCCGCGTTCATAGGCCCGGTACTGGGCGAACTCGAGCCCGCCACCCCGGTTTCGGCTATCGTGCATGCCGGCGCTGGCCAAGGCGGCCGGGCGACGCGGGACGATCGACAGGCGGCGCAGGCGGCTGCGCAGATCCGGGGGTAGGTCGAGCGGCGACATGGCCTGCTCAGTCGGGGCCAGGTGCGGGTATGACAGCAAGAAGCGCCGCGACGACGTCGTCAGTGGTCTTACGCTCGGCCTCGGCGGCGAAAGACAGAAGCAGGCGATGGCGCATCACCGGCGCCGCCAGAGCCGCCACGTCGTCGCGTGTCGCCGCCAGCCGTCCATGCAGCAGGGCGCGTGCCTTGGCGGCGAGAACCAGCGCCTGGCCCGCGCGGGGACCTGCACCCCACCGGACGTAGTCGCGTACGGTCTGGGGGGCCTCGGGGCCGGGGCGGCTGGACCGGACCAGGGCGGTGATCCAGGTCAGCAGGCCCGCGCCGATATGGACGTCTCGGACCCATGCCTGGAGGGCGACGATATCGGGCCCTGTCATGACCTGGGGCACGGGCGTGGTGGCGCCGCCGGTGGTCTGGACAAGGATCTCACGCTCTTCGGCGGCGGTGGGATAGCCAACGCGGATATTCAGCAGGAAGCGATCCAGCTGAGCCTCGGGCAGGGGATAGGTGCCAGCCTGTTCCAGCGGATTCTGGGTCGCCAGGACGAAGAAGGGTTCGGCTAGCGTGTGGGTGATGCCGGCGTAGCTGACAGTATGTTCCTGCATGGCCTCCAACAGGGCGGCCTGAGTCTTGGGCGGGGTGCGGTTCAGTTCGTCGGCGAGGAAGAGATTGGTGAAAACTGGCCCTGGCTGAAACCGGAAATGGCGATGGCCGGTGCCGTGATCCTCCTCCAGCACCTCGGTGCCGAGGATGTCGGAGGGCATCAGGTCGGGCGTGAACTGGACTCGGCGAAACTCAAGCGACAGCGCCTGACCCAGCGTGCGGACCAACAGGGTCTTGCCAAGACCGGGCACCCCCTCGATCAGGCAGTGGCCACCAGCAAGTAGGCCAATCAACAACTGTTCCACCACAGCGTCCTGGCCGACGATGGCCTTGCCGATCGCATCGCGCAGGCGGCTGAGCTGGTCCAGCCGGGTGGCGATGTCGGCTTCGGTGGGCGTGGCGGTCATGGCGGTTCCGGCGATCAGGCAGTCAGGGCGTAGAGGATGATGTTGACCGCAAACCTGGTGTTATCTTCGGCCAGGAAGCGCTTGTTGCGCCAGTCATAATCCCATTCGCAGCCATAATCCTTATTGCTGTAGAGCACGCCCAGCCGGCCATCGATCTCGATACCCTTGAGGTAGTCGTGGACCAGGTCGTCGCCCCAGCCGTTCAACTCGAAACTGGTCGCGGGTGGGCCATCGAAGGCGAAGAAGCTGCGGTAGATGGGGTGGGTGTTGGGCAGTTTCTTCAGCGCCGTTGGGCCGAAGATGGTCCTCATCTGGCGCTCGAACGAGGTCGCGAACAGGCCGTCGATGTCGTGATTGCAGTCGTCGACGAAGACGAAGCCGCCGTTCCGGACATAGCGTTCGAA
>DASRWP010000286.1:0-8474 GCA_035654535.1 Brevundimonas sp. | reverse complement strand
GCGAACAGCTCCAGCTCGCCGGAGGCGCGGCGCAGATAGATCGAGCACACCTCGGCGACCATCGACTGGGCGATGACGCGCACAACAATGTCGAGACGGTCCTGCGCCGGAGCCGCGCCGGCCATGGCCTCGCGGATCTGGCGCAGGAGGTTGCGCGGCCCCCTCGTCGTCAATCCGCCCCCTGGCATGGCTACTCCCCGACAGCTGCGCCGCAGATGGGCGCCGCCAAGCTCACTTTCCAGACCGTCTCACGGCCATTTACACGGTCTCGAGCCCATAGGCCGAGTGTAGCGCCCGAACGGCCAGTTCCGCATAGGCCGCGTCGATCAGGACGCTGATCTTGATTTCGGACGTCGAGATGGCCTGGAATTTGACGCCCTTGTCGGCCAGGGCCCGGAACATGGTTTGGGCCACGCCCGCGTGACTGCGCATGCCGACGCCGACGACCGAGACCTTGGCGACATCCTCGTCGACGCGAATTTCCTCGAAGCCGAGCTCAGTCTGGGCCGAGCGCATCAGCTCGGCGGCGCGGGCGGCGTCGCGGCGGCCGGTGGTGAAGGTCAGGTTGACCGTCCCGGGCGTGCGGGACTGGCTCTGCACGATCATGTCGACGTTGACGGCGGCCTCGGCCAGACGGGTGAAGACGTCCGCCGGCGCCTCGACGCGATCGGACAGGCCCAGCAGGGTGATGCGGGCCTCGTCGCGGCTCATGGTGACGCCGGACACGATGCGTTTTTCCACGATTTCCTCCTCGTCGCAGATCAATGTGCCGGCGTGTTCGGGCAGGCGGCCGTTCTCGTCCGGTTCGATGAAGCTGGACAGGACCCGGACCGGAACCTGTCTCGCCATGGCCAGCTCGACCGAGCGGGTCTGCAGCACCTTGGCCCCGAGCGAGGCCATCTCAAGCATCTCCTCATAGGAGACCTTTTCGAGGCGGCGGGCGCGGCTCTCGATGCGCGGGTCGGTGGTGTAGACGCCGTCCACGTCCGTGTAGATGTCGCAGGCGCAGCCCAGGGCGGCGGCCACGGCGACGGCGGAGGTGTCGGACCCGCCCCGGCCGAGGGTGGTTATGCGCCCGCTGGCGCTGACGCCCTGAAAGCCGGGAACAACGGCGATCTCGCCCGCGTCCATGGCGGCGCCCAGCACTTCGCCGGGCACGTCCTCGATCCGGGCGCGGCCGTGGGCCTCGTCGGTGAGGATGGGAATCTGCCAGCCCATCCAGCTGCGCGCGTTCAGACCCATATTGCGCAGGGTGAGCGCCAGCAGGCCGGCGGTCACCTGTTCGCCCGAGGCGACCACGACGTCGTACTCGTCATCCGACAGCTCGATCCCCTGACCGGGGCGACCCGCGCCGTCGGTCCATGCGACCAGCTCGTTGGTCTTGCCGGCCATGGCCGAGACGATGACGGCGACCTGTTTGCCCGCCGCGGCCTCGGCGGCGACGATGCGGGCGGCGCGGCGAATGCGCTCGAGGTCGCCCATCGAGGTGCCGCCGAACTTCATCACCAGCCGGGTGTTGTCTGGCCGCGTGTTGTCTGGCCGCGTCATCGTGGCGTGCTGTCCCCGTCTTGCATGGAGGGCCAAGCGGGTTCATCCCTCGGCCCATGGTCGCTTCTAACGGCACGGTATCGGCGCGGGAACCCCAAGAGTCCGCGGAGCGGGCGGAGGGATCGTCCATCGATCCGGCGGATGTCGCGCGCTTCTCGGCACAGGCGGCGGAGTGGTGGGACGCCCGCGGCCCATTCGCGCCGCTGCACCGCTTCAATCCCGCCCGTCTGGCCGTCGTGCGCGACCGGGCCGCCGAGCGGTTCGGACGGGACATCAAGTCCCGCGCGCCCTTCGCCGGCCTGAACCTGCTGGACATCGGCTGCGGCGGCGGCCTGATCGCCGAGCCGATGACGCGACTTGGGTTCGCCGTGACGGCAATCGACGCCTCGGCGGAGAACATCGGCACGGCCCGGGCCCACGCGGACCAACAGGGCCTCGAGATCGCCTACCGCGCCGCGACGGTCGAGCAGATGGAGGCGGAAGGCGCCGGGCCGTTCGACGTGGTGCTGACCATGGAGGTGATAGAGCACGTCGCCGATCCGGAGGCCTTCGTCCGCGCCTGCTCGCGGCTGATCGCGCCGGGCGGCATGATGGTCGTCGCCACCCTGAACCGCACGCTGAAGTCGCTGGCGCTGGGCAAGGTGGCCGCCGAATACGTGTTGCGCTGGGTGCCCGCAGGGACGCACGACTGGCGGCAGTTCCTGAAGCCCGACGAAATCCGGCTGATGCTGTCGGAGGAGCCGGTGGCGGTAACCGGGCCCTATGGCCTCGCCTACGATCCCCTGGCCGACCGCTGGAGCGAAAGCGACGACGCGGGCGTCAACTATATGATGATCGCCACCCGGGACTGACCGGCCGGACCTGTCCTTCGCTCAGGCGGGGCAGCGGGTGTTCAGCGGGGCCGACCGGAAGTTCCATTCCATGCTTCGAGCCTGCCCGTCGATCTGGCCCTCGATCCGGGCCTTCAGGGCGTCGCCGGCGCGCTCATAGATCACCCGGGTCGGGAAGTCGTTTTCGGCGTTGGCGAACACGGCGCGGGTCGGGCCGCTCTCGGTCAGGACGAAGGGCGTCGGCGGCGCCCCACCCGGCTGGGCGATGTAGGCAAACCCGTGCGGCGTCCGTTTCATGTGCAGAACCTCGAAGGAGGGGCGCCCGTTCTCGACGGTGACGGCGTGGCCCACGCTCAGCCCTGCGCGCGGGTCGCTCCAGGTTTCGGACGCCTCGCGACCGTTGGCGCAGTCCAGCCAGTAGCCGGTCATCCATGACATGTCGGGCGCCGCTGTCGGTGCGGTCTGGATCATCGCGGTGATAAGTACGACGGTGAGCATGGAAATCCCCCTCGGATGCTTCACCGACCCTAGTGCGGCGACAGCAGGCCGGGCTTGTAGGATTGCGACGCGATCCGCAGGGCGAGACCGACCTGTTCCCGCGCCCACTCCGTGGCGGTGCAACCCAGAAAGCGGCGGAAGTCGCGGGCCAGCTGGGGCTGGTCGAAGTAGCCCGCTTCCAGTCCGGCCTCGAGCCATCCGGGCGCCTCCGGTCCCCGGGCGTGGTCGAAGACCCGGCGAAAGCGCAGGACCGACCGCAGCATGCGCGGCGGAACCCCGACCCGGTCCCGGAAACGGCGCTGCAGAGCGCGCTGCCCGGCCGGCGACGCTGCGGCGGACGGTTCGCCGGTGGAGGCCGCCACGATCTCCGCCCGCACCACCGGGTCCAGCGTCCAGCCGTGACGAAGTCGGTGGTCTTCCATCAGGCGGGCCATGACCGCGGCCT
Source organism: Brevundimonas sp. (assembly GCA_035654535.1). Taxonomy (GTDB): domain Bacteria; phylum Pseudomonadota; class Alphaproteobacteria; order Caulobacterales; family Caulobacteraceae; genus Brevundimonas. Next base: position 5,153 of record DASRWP010000286.1, on the reverse strand, counting down.
GGCCGGAAGGATCGCCGGGCGGCGCCGACACCGCCGCGAGGCGCGAGACCATGTCCAGCCGCCGGTCGGTCGCCCCGGACGCAGGGCAGCCCAGCCAGTCCCGCGCGCCGTCGGGCTCGAAGCGGACCGCCACCAGCTCGACCGGCCCGGCGGGCCTCAGGGCCAGCGGACGCGTCATCTGACCCGCGAACAGGGCGGGAGGCTGCGGCCGGAAGACGCCGTCGGGCCCCTGCTCCTCATACGGCGCCCCGATGTCGAGGATCAGCTCGGGACAGCCGTCCGGCGCAATCCGCTGCACAGTCGGCTCCGGCGAGGGGTTCGCGTAGGTCCAGATCTTCCGGACGAAGGGCCGCAGCGCCGCCGGCGGTTCATGCTCCTCGTAGCGTTCGAGGGCCGACATCGGCGTCAGTTCAACCGCTCAGGCGGTGGCGGCACGGGCGGCAGGGGCGCGCAGGGGACGCCGTCCTCCCTGAGCTTCTTCACCTCGGCCGGCGAGGCCTCGCCATAGATTTCGCGCTTTTCCGACCGGCCCTCATGAATGTCGCGCGCCTCGCGGGCGAAGGCGTCGCCGACGTAGTCGAAATTCTGCTCGACGTGGCTGCGGACCTCGCGCGCGGCCTGCATCATCATCGTCTGGACCCGCGCCAGATCGGGGGCCGCCGCCGCCGTCTTTCTCGTCCCCGCGACCGCTGGAGCCATGATCTGTTTGGTTACCGCGCGCGAGCCGCACGCGGGGCATTCGACCAGCCCGCGGGCAGCCTGATCGTCATAGTCGGCCGAGGCGGCGAACCACGCCTCGAAGCCATGCTCGTGCTCGCATCGGAGGGCGTAGCGGATCATTGCGGACCCTCGAATGCGCGATCGTGCTGGAGCTGCGGGATGGCGCTGCGGGCGCGGTCCACGGCGTCGAAATCCAGGGTGGCGAACAGCACGCCCGGCTCGTCGTGATCCAGCTTCGCGGCGACCTCGCCCCACGGCGCCACGACCGTCGAGCGGCCCCAGGTGCGGCGGCCGTCGTCGTGGGTTCCGCCCTGCGCCGGCGCCAGAATCCAGCATCCGGTCTCGATCGCCCGCGCGCGCAGCAGCGTCTCCCAGTGGGCCTCGCCCGTCGGGACGGTGAAGGCGGCCGGCACGGCGATCATGGCGGCGCCGGCCTTTGCGAGGCCGCGGTATAGATGGGGGAAGCGGATGTCGTAGCAGATGGTCAGGCCCAGCCGGCCCCAAGGCGTGTCGGCTGCGACCGCCTCCTGTCCCGGGCGGATGGAGACGCTCTCGCGCCAGCGTTCTCCGGTCGGCAGGTCCACGTCGAAGACGTGCAGCTTGTCATAGCGGGACGCCACCTGACCCTGATCGTCGATCAGGAGGGAGCGGTTGACGGCGCGGTCCTCGCCCTCGTCTTCCACCCGGAGAATGGCCGAGCCGATCAGCAGCCACACGCCCAGTTCGCGCGCGAGACCCCGGAAGGCGGCGACAGCGGCGTCCTGACCTTCAAGCGCCAGAACACTCTCGCGCCGCTCGCGGTCCTTGATCAGAAAGTTGCTGGCCTCGGGCGTCAGGATCAGCTGCGCGCCGCCCGCCGCGGCCTGCCGGATCATCGGCTCGGCGAGGGCAAAAGCCGCCACGGGATCGGCGGGCGTGCGGGTCTGGATCAGGGCGACAGAAAGCTTGGCCATCAGGCCTCGAGCAATGGGTCCAGTCCGCCCTTGCGGTCAAGGGCGGCGAGATCGTCGGAACCGCCGATGTGCTTGCCGTCGATGAACACCTGCGGGAAGGTCATACGGCCGTTCGAGCGCTGGATCATCTCCTGCTTTTTCGCCGGATCGTTCGAAGCCACGATCTCGGTATAGTCCGCGCCCTTGCTGTCGAGCAGCGCCTTGGCGGCGATGCAGTAAGGGCAACCGGGCTTGGTGTAGATGACGACGTCGGCCAATGAGACTCTCCTGAAAACGGCGCGCCCTAGATAGTGACTTCGCGGGCGGTTCGCACCCGGGCCACGACCGCAAGATCGACGGCGCGGGCGCCGGCCTCCAGCAGGGCCCGGGCGCAGGCCTCGCCGGTGGCGCCCGTGGTCAACACGTCATCCACCAGAAGGATGCGGCGGCCCCTGATCCGGCGCCGGCCCTCCGCCGTGACCGCGAACGCCTTGCGGACATTCAGGCGTCGCCCGCGCGCCGACTTGCCGCCCTGTGTGCCGCCGTGAGTCTGACGGATCAGGGCGTCGGGCAGGAAGTCGAGGCCCGCGTCGCGCGCAAGCGGCCGGGCGATCTCGGCGGCCTGATTGAAGCGCCGCGATAACAGACGCATCGGGTGCAGGGGCACCGGCGCCACGGCGTCCGCCTGATCAAGCAGTGGCGCGGCCGAGCGGCTGATCCAGCGGGCGAAAAGCGGCGCGTAGGGCTGATGGTCGCCGTGTTTGAACTTGAGGATCAGGCCACGCGATGCGGCGTCGTAGACGCAGGCCGCCCGCGCCCGCGAAAAGGCGTAGGGCCGGGCCGTGCAGGCGGCGCAGCGCGGCGCGGCGAAGGGTCCCCCGTCCATCTCGAAGCCGGCGCCGCAGCCGTCGCAGACCGGATCCTCCAGAAACAACACCCGACTCCATGCGTCCGGTGTCAATCCGGCCGAGCCGGTCGCCTCGGGGCTGTCCCACGCCAGAGGCGGCAGCAGCAGATCGGTCAGGCCGCGTGTTAGCGAGCCGGCCCCGCGCGCGATCCCGACGCCGGCGGCTTTCATTCGCTCGCTCCAGACCCCATCCTGCAGGCGCATGCGCTCGTCCTCCGGTCCTCCGATCATCTTCGACGTTCTTCGCCGAACGGCAAGGCTTGCGCGCAGCGAGGCCATGGTCGGCAGGGCGGATTTTCTGCACCGACGGGCGGCGGAGAACGCCGTGGGAAGCCTCGAGGCGCTGTTGCGGGAGTGGCCACACGTGCTGGACGCCTCGGCGCATCCGGGCTTTTTCGCCGCCGCCTTGTCGGGGAGCGTCGCCAAGGGGAGGGTGGGGCTGGTCGGGACGTTGGGCGACCGCGGGGCCCGCGCGGGGCCGGGGTCCGCCCCGCTGGACGCACCGGACGAGTCGCAGGATCTAATCCTGTCGCTGATGAGCCTGCACTGGGCCAACGACCTGCCGGGGGCGCTGGCCCAGATCCGGCGCGCGCTGAAGCCGGACGGACTGTTCATCGGGACGCTGCTGGGCGCAGGGACGCTGAAGGAGCTGCGCGCGGTGCTGACGGAGGCGGAGCTGGAGGCGCGGGGCGGGGCGCAGGCGCGGGTGTCGCCCTTTGCCGACGGATTCGACGGCGCGGCCCTGCTGCAGCGTGCGGGCTTCGCCCTTCCGGTTGCCGACGTAGACCGGCTGACCGTGCGCTATGCCGACATGTTCGCCCTGATCCGCGACCTCCGCGCGATGGGCGAGACAAATGCACTGGCAGGACCGGTCCGGCCGTTGACCCGGGCGATCGCGGGCCGGGCTGCGCAGCTCTATGCCGAACGGTTCGGAGCCGCAGACGGGCGGATCCCGGCGACGTTCGAAATCGTGCACCTCGCCGGATGGGCGCCGCATGAAAGCCAGCAGAAGCCGCTGCCCCGAGGGTCGGCGAAAATGCGGCTGGCGGACGCTCTGGGAGTCAGGGAACAGACCGGCGAGGACTAGCCGCCGCCGCCCATCCCCGCTCGCAAGGCGTTCATCGCCAGGTTGAAGAGTCCGCTGGTCGTGCCGCCGAAGGCTTGCAGGGCGCCGAGGATGACGAGGAACATCAGGGCGATGATCAGGCCGTATTCGATCGCGGTGGCGCCGTGCTGGTCCCTGAGGAAGCGGGCAAGAAAGTCTCTCATCGCCCCTCCGGCGGTTACAGCAGGTCGCGCAACCAGGCGACCAGGGGTTCGTCGGCCGGAGGCATCGGGTATTCGGCCAAGCGCTCTGGCCTCACCCATTTCAGCGCCGCGTGCTCACGGTTCTGAACCACCCCCGACCAGCGTCGGCACAGGTACAGTGGCATCAACAGGTGAAAGGATTCGTAAGCGTGACTGGTGAACACGAAGGGAGCCAGACAGGACTCGGCGACCTCGATGCCCAGCTCCTCGCTCAGCTCCCGGATCAGCGCCGCCTCTGGCCGCTCGCCCGCCTCGACCTTGCCGCCGGGGAACTCCCAGAGGCCCGCGAGTTGTTTACCTTCCGGTCGCCGGGCGATCAGGACGCGGCCGTCGGCGTCGATCAGGGCGACCGCGACGACCAGGACGGTGGGCAGCGGATCGCTCACGCGGTCAGCTCCGGTAATCGCCGTTGATCTCGACGTAGCGTTTGGTCAGATCGCACGTCCAGACGGTGGCGGCGGCGCGGCCGGAGCCGACGTAGACGGTGATGTCGATCTCGGCGTTCTTCATATAGGCGCTCATCGCCGCCTCGTCGTAGTCCGGGGCCGGCGCGCCGTCGACGGCGGCCACATGCGGGCCGAAGCGGATGGCGAGGCGGTCGCGGTCGACCGGTTCGTCGGTCTTGCCCACCGCCATGACCACGCGGCCCCAGTTGGCGTCCTCGCCGGCGAGGGCGGTCTTGACCAGCGGGCTGTCGGCAATGGACTTGGCCAGCTTTCGGGCGGAGGCCGGACTGGCGGCGCCGTCCACGGTCACCTTGACGAATTTGGTGGCGCCCTCGCCGTCGCGGACCAGCTGGTGGGCGAGGTCGAGCATGACCCGGTCCAGCGCCTCGGAGAACGACTTCAGCCGACGGTCGCCGAGGCGGGTGATGCGGGGCGCGCCCGAAGACCCCGTGGCGAACAGCAGGCAGGTGTCGTTGGTCGAGGTGTCGCCGTCGACCGTCACGCTGTTGAAGGTGGTGCGGACGTGCAGGCCCAGCAGGGCCCGCAGCACCGGCGGGGCGATGGCGGCGTCGGTGACGATGAAGGCCAACATCGTCGCCATGTCTGGCGCGATCATGCCCGATCCCTTGGCGATTCCGGCGATGCGGACCGTGCGCCCCTCGATCTCGCACTCCGCGAACGACCCCTTCGGGAAGGTGTCGGTGGTCATGATCCCCAGACCGGCTCCAGCCCAGCCGTCCGCGTTCAGCCCCGCGTCGATCTCGGGCAGCCGGGCGACGATCTTGCGGTCGTCCAGCAACACCCCGATCACCCCGGTCGAGGCCAGCATCACGTCCCGCT
>DASRWP010000285.1:0-8042 GCA_035654535.1 Brevundimonas sp. | reverse complement strand
ACCGCCTTCACCTCGGCTCGCACCGCCTCCCGCGACCCGTCGTCGAGATCGGGCGCACGAACCTTTAACGCACGGCGCACGGCGCGCAGTGGCGCGATGGCGGTCTCTTCCCAAACCCGCGCTGTGTCCGAGGCCGCTTCGAGCGTCCCGGCGTCCGCGGCGCGTCCCTCGGCGGCGCACCAGCCGGCCCACAACAACAGCGGAACGTTCTGACCGGCGGCGTCCTGCAGTTCGAGGCAGGCGTCCGCCACGCCGTCGGCGCGATAGGCCGCGAGCGCCCAGTCCCACAGCCTCATGCGCCCACCGCGCCCTTCAGCCCGTCCCAGCGCCGCACGGCCGCCCAGTCGAGGCCAAAGAGGTCGAGCGCCCGTCCTACCGACTGGTCGACGATCGCCTCGATCGAGCCGGGTTTGGCGTAGAAGGCGGGAAGGGGCGGGGCGATGACCGCGCCCATCTCGGTCAGAGCGGTCATGGTGCGCAGGTGACCCAGATGCAGCGGCGTCTCGCGCACCATCAGCACCAACGGCCGCCGCTCCTTGAGTACGACGTCGGCGGCGCGGGTCAGGAGGGTCGACGTCACGCCCGTTGCAATCTCGCTCATGGTCCGGACCGAACACGGCGCGACGATCATGCCCATGGTCCGGAACGAACCCGAGGCGATCGTGGCGCCGACATCGGCGAGGCGGTGCGTCACGTCCGCGCGTCCGGCCAGGTCATCCGGCGACAGGTCGGTTTCCTGCGACAGCGTCAGCAGAGCCGCCCGGGTGACGACGAGATGACTCTCGACGCCAAGTTCGCGCAGGGCGTCCAGCGTCCGAACGCCGTAAGTCACGCCGGACGCACCGGAAATTCCAACGATCAGTTTCCGGGGTTCGGCGCCGGCGGGGTTCCGTACGGCTCCGTTCACAGCTTCGGCCAAGTCGGGCTCCAGGATCGTCGTGTCCGGGGGTCCGGCTTTTCACCGGAACGTGATTCTACAACCGGGCAAGCCGGGCGCTCACTCTAGTGGTCCCTTAGATATGGAGGCGCAAGCCATGACCATCGAAGCTCGTATCCGCGAACTGGGAAACCGTCACCGCAATCTGGATGAGACCATCCGGCGCGAGGTCACGCACCCGGCCTCGGACTCGCTTCGCGTCAGAGAGCTCAAGCAGCAGAAGCTGCGGATCAAGGAACAGATCACCAGTCTGGAGGCGCGCGCCGGATAGCGCCGCGCCGCCAGAACAGAAATGGCCCCGGAGAGCGATCTCCGGGGCCGTTTTTTGTCCTGGATCAGTCCTTGGAGCCGAACACCGAGGCGGCCGTGGGCTCGGCCCCGCGGCGCTCGCGGGCTTCGGGGACGAACTCCTCCTCGACGGGTTCTGCGGGAGCGTCGACCGCCTGCAGCGTGGCGCCTCCCTTTTTCGCGTCGTCCTTCGCCTTCTTGTCGGCGGCCTTTCGGACCAGTTCGTCCAAAGCCAGCTGTCCAACCAGGCCCAGCGTCACCGGATCGACCGGCTTGATGTTGGGGCTGTTCCAGTGAGTGCGATTGCGCACGCTCTCGATCGTGGACTTGGTGGTGCCCAGCATCTTGGCGATCTGTGCGTCGGTCACCTCGGGGTGGTTGCGGACGAACCAGGCGATGGCGTCCGGGCGGTCCTGGCGGCGCGAGACGGGCGTGTATTTGGGCGCCGGCTTGCCGCCCTTCATCAGTTCGGCGTGGCGGCTGACGACCGCCTGCATGCGGTAGTTTTCGTCGTTCTGGGCCTTGTCCAGTTCCTCGCGCGTCAGCTGGCCGTTGACCAGAGGGTCGGCGCCGCGGATGTCGCGCGCCACGTCCCCGTCAGCGATGCCGCGCACTTCCAGCGGATGCAGGCCGCAGAAGTCGGCGATCTGTTCGAACGTCAGGGAGGTGTTGTCGACCAGCCAGACCGCGGTGGCCTTGGGCATGAGGATGTCGGTCATGGACGCTTCCGATTGTGCAAAATCGAGCCTGAAAACCGGGCTCTGGATACGACGGCGCCCGGCCTTTCGACCGGGCGTTCTTCCAACGGATATAGGCGCATTCGCCGGAAAAGAAAACGGACGCCGACAGAGCCATACAGCCAAGGTTCATCTGCCTCGTTGAACAGTGATCGCCAGACGCGTTCCGCGTCAGAACCCGAGGGAGGGACGACCATGTTGATGGAAATGCTGGCGGCCATGACCGTCGCTTCGAGCGGCGGAGGCCAGGAGGGGCAGATCGCGCCCCGGGTCGCGCCCCGCGGCGACTATCGCGAGAGCTGCAGCGGCGAATACGTCAATCGGGGGCGGCTCTACGCCGACTGCCGCACCAACCGCGGGCGCATTCGCGGGACCTCGATCGAGTTGAATCGCTGCTCGGACTACACGATCCGCAACGACGACGGCCTGCTGGTGTGCGGGCCGGTACGGGGGGAGTTCGAGGACAGGCCGGATCGTCCTGACCGACCCGATCGTCCTGACCGGCCGGATCGTCCCGGCGGCGGGCGAGGGGCGATCACGGTCTATCGCGACGCTGATTTCCGGGGCGCCTCGTTCCGGTTCGACGGAGCCGTGCCGAACCTGGCCAACAGCGGCTTCAACGACGCAATCTCGTCGATCCAGGTGCGCGGCGAGTGGGAGGCCTGCACCGACGCCTATTTCCGCGGCCAGTGCCAGACTTTCCGGGACGACATCCGCAACCTGCAGCGCTGGGGCGTAAACGACCGGATTTCGTCCCTGCGCCCCGTGGGCCGCGGCGACCGCTGGTAGTTCAGACGGTCAGCACGATCTTGCCGACATGGTCGCCCGCCTCCAGCGCGAGGTGGGCGGCCGACGCCTGCTCCAGCGGGAAGACCGCGTGAACCGGTGGTCGGACCTGCCCGGATGCGACCCACGGCCACGCCCGCGCTTCGACCGCGGCGATGAGCCGGGCCTTTTCTGCGGCCGGCCGCGCGCGAAGCGTCGAGCCGGTCAGGACAATCCGTTTCATCATCAGCCGCGCCAGATCGATTTCGGCCAGCGAGCCGGACAGGGTGGCGATCACCACCCATCGGCCATTCGCCTTCAGCACGGACTGGTTGAGGGCTGCGTAGTCGGCGCCCACCATGTCCAGCACGACGTCGACGCCGCCGAAGGCGCCGATCGCCTCGGCCAAGTTATCGGAACCGGCGTCCAGACTGAGGTCGGCGCCCAGCGCAGCTGCGGCTGCGGCCTTGGCCGGCCCGCGCGAGGTCGCCACCACCCGTGCTGCGGCGGCCTTGGCCATCTGGATGGCGGTGACTCCTATGCCGCTCGTCGCGCCGTGGACCAGAAGCGTCTCCCCGGTCGTGAGCGCGCCGGATTCGAACACGTTGGCGAACACGGTGCAGACCGTCTCGGGAAGGGTGGCGGCTTGCACGAAGTCGCAGCCGTCCGGGATGGGGAGGGCGTGCCGCGCATCGACCACGGCGCGTTCGGCGTATCCTCCGCCGCCGAGAAGGGCGCAGACCCGGTCGCCGACTGCCCACCGCGTGACATTCGGCCCTATCAGATCCACCTCGCCCGCGGCCTCCAGCCCGAGCACGTCGGAAGCGCCCGAAGGGGCCGGATAGCGGCCCTGCCGCTGTAACAGGTCGGGCCGGTTGACGCCCGCGGCCCGGACGCGGATGCGGATTTCACCCGGACCGGGCGCCGGATCGGGACGCTCAGAAACGGTCAGAGCCTCCGCGGGCCCCGCGCCGCCGGTAATCTCGATGACCCGCATCTCTCCCGCCAGCTCCTTGCAATCGCCTTGGTCAGGGCGTTCAGATAGGCGGTTGCGTATCCCTTGGCCACGAAGGAGACGGCGATGTTCGAGGATCTGGAGCCCCGGCCCGCGCGGGGCGCGCCCCTGGCGGCACTGTCGCGTGAGGATCTGGACGCCTGCTCCGTCGAAGACCTTAAGGAGCGTATCGACGGGCTGGAGGCCGAGATCGCGCGCTCGCGGAAAGCCATTGACGGCAAGTCGTCCCAGCGCAACGCGGCCGACGCGATCTTCAACTTCCGTTCCTGACACGGAGCGGTTGGCACAGCCGTTGCAGCATCAGACGCGTCGGGCGAAACCAGGCCGGGCGTGATACGGATGCGCGGCCCTTGACGAGTTTGACCCACTTCATGCCCACCAACGCCCCGCTTCCTCCGTCCTCAGGCCGCTCCCGCGCCACCGTCGTGGACGATTTCGCCCGGTCGGAGTTGTTCGACCGGACGTTCCGCGAGGGTATGGAACTGGTCGAGGACACCGCCGCCTATCTGGACGGGGACGGTCGGCGCGAGTCCAAGCTGCTCTCGCGCGCCACCGCGCTCGCCTACGCCGGCGAAAGCATGAAGCTGACCACCCGGCTGATGCAGATCGCGTCGTGGCTGCTGGTGCAAAGGGCTGTGCGCGAGGGAGACATGACGCCGGAGTCAGCCTGCGAGCCCCGCTACCGGCTCGCCCCGCGCAAGACCGAAGTCGAGCCGACCGACGCCGAACTGCCCATCGCCCTGGTTGAATATGTCGTGCGGGCCGAAAAGCTGCACGACCGCGTCCTGCACCTCGACCGCCGCATGTATCTGGACGCGCCGGAGGAGGAGACGGTCAATCCGGTGCAGAGCCAGTTGGACAGGCTGACAGCGGCGTTCCGCACCTAGCCCGGCGGGTTTCTATCTCGCGCGTGAGGAAGAGGCCGCCTACGGACCGACGTCGTTGGCCACCCGCGCCCCGTCATCAACAGGCTTGGGCAGGCTGATAGCGATGCCGAGGGCCTCCGCCAGTTTGGCGTCGCGCTCGTAGACGTCTTCGCGGAAAGCGACCCGGCCCTGCCCATCGACGAAGGCAGTCCAGTACAGCAGCCTGACCGTGATCTCGCGTCCGGTGGCGATCCGCTTGGTCTCCCGCGTGTCCTGCGCTGTGTCAAACTCGGCCAGCAGGGTCGGATCGGGCGATAGCAGCAGGCGGGCGAAGTCGACGGCGTTCTGGACCCGAACACACCCGTGGGAGCGTTGCCGCATGGCGAGATTGAAAGCGGCCTTGGTGGGCGTGTCGTGCAGGAAGATGGCGTAGCTGTCGCGCAGTTCGAACTTCACGTAGCCCAGCGCCGCCGTCGGTCCGGCCCGCTGAATGACGGTGCCGTTCGACATGTACATGTTGTTGGCGACCAGATAGCCGGGGCCCTTGGGCAGGATCTCGTTCCGGGCGATCGACGCGGGCACATACCAGGGCGGGTTCGCCACGACCGAGGCGAACTGCTTCTCGAGGCTGGGCGTCTGGTTGACCGGCGAGCCGCAGACCACGCGGTTCGAGTGAACCGGGCGGCCATCCTTCCAGTAGACCATGATCGCGGCCGCGGTATTGACCTCGATCCGCTCGGGCGCGACCTCGCGCTTCAGCCAGCGGCGGCGCTCGAGATTCAGGGCGATCTGGCGGGCGCGGTCTTCGGCCGAGGCCGACAGCGACCGCTGGGTGCTTGGGCCGATGCGACCGTCGGCCCCGAGGCCATGCCGGGTCTGGAAGCCGCGGACCGCCTCCTGAAGCTCTGGACCATAGACGACGCCCTGCGCCCGCAGTCGCGCGCCCTCGGCGGCGGGCAGATCACCCTCGGCCACCAGCCGCTGGATCAGGGCCGTGATGCGGGCGTCGCTGCTGCCCGGCTCGATCGTCGGTCCCTGACGGAAGGCGGGCCAGCCGCCCTCGTTGATCAGGCGGCGGTAGCGCACATAGCCGGCTGACAGGTTGGAATAGCCGATGTCGGTCGGCGCCAGCGCCTCGAACCAGTCGACCAATGCGTTCTGCGCCAGGGCGTCGTTCAGGCCGACCGGCAGGTTGGCCCGGTTCTTCTGCATCTCCCACAGGTCTTCGACTGTCTCCGGGCGCACGCGGCCTTCGGCGAGAACGCGGGCGTAATCGAGCGCGGCGGCGGTGGTGCGGATCTCGGCGGTTCCCCGACCGGCGCCGAGCGCCTGGAAGTCGAAGAAGTCCGCCGGGGACAGGCCGTGCCGCTCGGCGCGGGCCGCGGCGGCCTGCAGGGCGCGCAGGCGCTCGGGCGTCCAGACCGGGCGCCAGCCGTTCAACTCGTAGAAGGCGCGGACGTCGGGCTGGGCCGCCGCCGGGAGCGCCGCGAGCTGGTCGTTGAACGAATCATAGAAGGCGACGGCGTTGGGGTCCCGGGTCTGTGCGATGGCGGAGGCGGCCCCCATCGCGGACGCGACCGCCGTTACGGCCGCGCCAAGTCCCAATTGCCGTCGATTCATTGCAAGATCTCTTCGGCTGATTTCGATGCGGGACACCGTGTCCACGCCCCTGAAGTCAACATCGCCATATTATCGGCGTTCCGGAAAAACAGAAAGGCGCCGGCCCGGGGACCGACGCCTTTGTGATCATCTCGCCGCAGGGTGTGACAGGAAAGTCGCCCTGCCGTTACCTCACTTCTTGATGAAGCCGGCGAACTTGTTGTTGAAGCGCGACACCCGGCCGCCGCGGTCCATCAGCTGCTGGTTGCCGCCGGTCCAGGCCGGGTGCGTCAGCGGATCGATGTCAAGGTTCAGCACGGCGCCTTCCTTTTGATAGGTCGAGCGCGTCTGATAGGTCGTACCATCGGTCATCGTCACGGTGATGAAGTGGTAGTCGGGGTGCGTATCCGCCTTCATGGGTCTGGTCCGGTCTCTGCGCGATGACGATGCCGACCGTCGGAGCGCGAAAATGAGAAAACCCGCCAGCGAAGGGCGGGAATGAGCGGCGGCGTTTACACCGGGCCCCGTTCCGGGGCAAGAGGCCGCGCCATGACCGATGCAAGCTCCACCGCCTCCGCCGCCGCCGACATCCGCGGCCGCCCGGGCGCGGGCGCGGTGCTGATGGAACAGATCGGTGAGGCCAAGGAGCGTCGCGCCAAGCGCAGGGACATCCGACCGCTGGGCCGACTGCTGCCCTACGCCCTGCGGCATAAGGGTCATATGGCCATGGCGGCGCTGTGGCTGGTGCTGTCCACCGCGGCGTCTCTCGCGCTGACCGTCTCGGCGCGCGGGGCGATCGACAACGGCTTCGACAACGGCGGCTCGCAGCTTAACCTGTGGTTCCTGCTGCTGGGGGCCAACGCCCTGTTTCTCGGGCTGGCGACGGCGGTCCGGTACTACTTTGTCACCAAGACTGGCGAGCGGGTCATCGCGGACCTGCGCAAGGGTCTCTTCGAGCGGGTGCTGACGCTGGACCCGGCCTTCTATGCGGCCATGCGGACCGGAGAGGTGCTGTCGCGGCTGACCACGGACATCGCCCTGGTCGAGACGCTGATGACCACCTCGGTGTCGTTCGCCCTTCGCAATTTCCTGACGCTGATCGGCGGGACCATCCTTCTGTTCGTGGTCAGTCCAAAGCTGACCGGTCTCGTTCTCCTGGTCGTGCCGCTGCTGTTGGGGCCGATCTTCCTGTTCGGACGACGGGTGAGAAAGCTGACGGTGGCGTCGCAGGATCGGTTCGCCAACGCTGTCGGCTTCGCCGGCGAGAGCGTCGACGCCATCGAGACGGTGCAGGCCTTCGGTCGGGAGGCCAGCGCCATCGCCCGCTTCGGCGCGGCGGTGGAGGATGCTTTCGGCGTATCGCTCGTTCGCATGAAGGCGCGCGCCCTGATGACGGCCATGATCATCGCCGTGATGTTCGGGGGCGTGACGCTGGTGCTGTGGCTCGGCGCGCAGGACGTGATCGCCGGCCGGATGACCCCGGGCGCCCTGCTTCAGTTCGTGCTGCTGTCGGTGTTCGCCGCAGGAGCCGTCGGCGCCCTCGGAGAAAGTTGGGGCGACGTGCAGAAGGCGGCGGGCGCGATGGAGCGGATCGACGAGCTGATGCGCAGCGAGGCCGCCATTCGCCCGCCCGCAGCGCCACGGGCCCTGCCGGAGCCGCCGATCGGCGAAGTCTCGATGTCGGCCGTGCGCTTCGCCTATCCGGGCCGGCCGGATCTGCCCGCACTGAGGGGCTTTTCCCTGACGGTCCGTCCGGGCGAGACGGTGGCGCTGGTCGGGCCCTCGGGGGCAGGCAAGAGCACGGTCTTCCGCCTGCTGCTGCGGTTCTACGATCC